>NZ_LZKK01000236.1 GCF_001672815.1 Mycobacterium sp. E796
CGGGGCTACCGACACATCATCGTGAAAGCAACCCATTCAGAAACCACCGACCGACACACTGTCCACCAGTGAGCGACAGACGCTTTCAGGTTGCGCGCTCACACCCCCGTACCGACGCGTTGTCGCTCGGAGGCGGGCACAACGGATGGTGCTTTCCGCCAGAGGCCGATGGTGCTGATGCGACTAAGGCTCGCGCCAGGCGCAAACCGATGCTTAGCCCAGCGGCGCGCTCGGCGTGAACGCCACCGGCATCTTCTCCAGGCCGGAGACGAAGTTCGCCGGGCGCAACGGCAGCGCCGCGTCCGACGCCAGCCGCAAGTCGGGCAGGCGCTGCAGCAGCCGCGTCTGCATGATCGACAACTCCAGCCGCGCGAGCTGATTGCCCAGGCAGAAGTGCGTCCCGAAGCCGAACGCCAGGTGGTTGTTCGGGTAGCGCTCGATGTTGAAGCTCTCCGGCTCCTCGAAGACCTTCTCGTCGAAGTTGGCCGACTCGAACAACAGGATCATCTTTTCGCCCTGGCGCAGCGCCGTGCCGTGGAATTCGGTGTCGGCGGTGATGGTGCGGGCCATGTTCTTCACCGGCGCGGTCCAGCGCAGCATCTCTTCTATCGCGTTGGGCAGCAGGCTCAGATCGTCGACCAACCGCCGGTGCTGATCGGGATGCAACAGCAGCTGCCTCGTACCCCCGCTCAACGTATGCCGCGTGGTCTCGTCGCCGCCGATCAGCAGCAGCAGAACCTCGGTGACGATCTGGTGGTCCTCCAGGCGTGACCCCTCGACCTCCGCGTGCACCAGGACGCTGACGAGATCGTCGGTCGGCTCTGCCTTGCGGGCCGCGATCATTCCCATCATGTATTCGCTGTAGGCGGCGAAGGCGTCCATGGTGACCTGGATGTCGGCTTCGGCCGCGGTGCTGCTCAACGCGCCGACCAACTCGTCGGACCACTTGAGGAACATCGCGCGTTCCTCCGGCAGCACACCCAGCATGTCGCCGATGACCGCCATCGGCAACGGCGCGGCGAGGTCCCAGACGAAGTCGCACTCGCCGCGTTCGCACACCGCGTCGATCAGCGTGTCGCACAGCGAAAGGATCTTGGACTCCTGGTCTTTCACGCGCTTGCGGGTGAAGCCGGAGTTGACGAGCTTGCGGCGCAACAGATGTTGCGGATCGTCCATCTCGATCATCATCTCGACGCCGTCTTGGTCGGGCCGGATGCCGCCGGCGTTCGAGAACAACTCGGGGTTGCGCTCGGCATCGATGACGGCTTGGTACGTCGACGCGGCGGCCAGCCCATTGCGGTCCCGGAAGACCGGCTCGTTCTCCCGCATCCAGCGGTAGACGGCGTGCGAGTCACCGGCGTAGAAGGTGCCGTCGGTCAGGTCAACATCGGGTCTGGTCGTGGAAGTCACTGTCATGAGATCTCCTGAGCATCGCCGAAGGTCATCTGTACATTGTCGACCGAGCTTGACAGCATCGCACGCTTCGGAAGGCCCAGCGACGCCAGCTCTTTCGCGTAGGGGTGATCGCCCAGCCGGACGCGCACCCCGCCGAATCGGGTGCGCACGCCGTCCAGCGTGTGTTCGAAGGAGGTTTCCCGGGTGACGCCGTCGCGGTGCGAGTAGGTGCGCTGCGCCTGCTGGCGCGGGGTCAGCGAAAACGGCAGGCCCCGACGGAATTCCATGTCGATCACCAGTTGCCCGTCTATCGCGCAGTCGAATCCGAAATCACGGCCCTCGCGAACGGTGAAGTCCGCCATGACTTTCGGGTAACCCCAGATCTTGGTCCCCGCCTCCAGCGTGAACGGCTGGTCGACGGGCAGGTGGTGGATGAAGGCGCCGGCCGACTGCAGCGCACGCGGTCCGCTGGCCACAGAGCCCGGCGGGTTGACCATCACGCTGGTGCCGAATTCGTAGTACTGGCCGAGGTCACCGTCGATGTAGTGCATCAGCATCAGCACGACAACCGTGCGGCCCGGCAGGTAACGGCAGACCTGCAGGCCGCTGTAGTCGATCAGGCGTTGCGCGGCGTCGGCATCCACCGAGAACATCGCCATGTGCTGATTTGCCCGGCGGATCCGCACCGGCATCGTGAGCACGGTGCCGGCGATCGTGTGTTGCGAGGCTGTCATCGGGCCAATCTAGAACGCGTTCTATTCGGACGGCAATACCGGGCTAGACCAAGGTAGCAAGCTCGCTGATCTGCTCGGCATTGCGGCCGTTGACCACCATCATGGTGACACCGGCGGCCTCCCATACCTTCACCTGCTTACGGACGTAGTCGATGTCGCCGACGATCGCGGCGTCGTCGACCAGCTCGTCGGGGATGATCTCGGCGGCCTTGTCCTTCTGGTTGCTGCGGAAGAGCTTGGTGACGTCGTCGACGACCTCGGCGTAGCCCATCCGGCGGTAGACGTCGGCATGGAAGTTGGTGTCCTCGGCGCCCATGCCGCCCATGTACAGCGCCAAATAGGGCTTCATGGCCGCGAAGGCGCCGCTGCGGTCGTCGGTGATGACGATGGTGGCCGTCGCGCAGATCTCGAAGTCCTCCCGGCTGCGACGGGCACCGGGACGGGCGAAGCCCTCGTCGAGCCATTCGTTGTACATGTCGGCCAGCCGCGGGGTGTAGAAGATCGGCAGCCAGCCGTCGCAGATCTCGGCGGCCAGCGCCACGTTCTTGGGGCCCTCGGCGCCCAGCATGATCGGGATGTCGGCCCGCAGCGGATGGGTGATGGGCTTCAAAGGCTTGCCCAGACCCGTTGTCCCCTCGCGCGTCAACGGCAGCGGGTAGTGCGGCCCGGAACTGGTCACCGGCGCCTCCCGGGCCCATACCTGCCGCAGGATGTCGATGTATTCCCGGGTGCGGGCCAGCGGTTTCGGGAAGGACTGGCCGTACCAGCCCTCCACTACCTGTGGGCCGGACACGCCCAGGCCCAGGATGTGCCGGCCCCCGGACAGGTGGTCGAGGGTCAGGGCGGCCATCGCGCAGGCCGTCGGCGTCCGCGCCGACAGCTGCACCACCGACGTGCCCAGTCGCACCCGCGACGTCGACGAGCCGTACCAGGCCAGAGGCGTATAGGCGTCCGATCCCCACGCCTCGGCGGTGAAGACGGCGTCGAATGCAGCCTCCTCGGCGGCGGCGACGAGCTCCGCGTGGTTCTCCGGCGGTTGGGCGCCCCAATACCCCAGCTGCAACCCCAGCTTCATGATGAGTGCCTCTCCTGACCCGATGTTGAAACGATTCTTAGAACCTGTTCTACTCGATGGCGTGACAGCCAGTTCGAGCAGCCCGACCTTGATGGATCACCCTGAGCCACCGCTCTCCGCGCCACTGACGTTGTCATTCGACTACACCCGTTCGGTGGGCGCCACGCTGAGCAAGTTCTTCACCGCGTTGCGTGACCGCCGCATCCTCGGGGTGCGCGGATCGGATGGCCGGGTGCATGTGCCGCCGGCGGAATATGACCCGGTTACCTACGAGCCGCTGGGCGAGATGGTACCGGTGTCGAGCGTCGGCACCGTCGTGTCCTGGACGTGGCAGCCCGAGCCGATCGAGGGCCAGCCGCTGGACCGGCCCTTCGCGTGGGCGCTGATCAAGCTCGACGGCGCGGACACCCCGCTGATGCACGCCGTCGATGCCGGCGAACCCGACAAGATCCGCACCGGCGCCCGAGTGCACGCGCACTGGGCCGACGAGACGGTGGGCGCGATCACCGATATCGCCTACTTCGCGCTGGGTGAGGAGGCCGAACCGGAAGGTCCCGCCAGCGATCAGGACCCCGTCACCATGATCGTCACGCCGGTCTCGCTGACCATTCAGCACAGCGCGTCGCACGAGGAGAGCGCTTACCTGCGCGCCATCGCGGAGGGCAAGCTGCTGGGCGCCAAAACTGGCCAGAACGGGAAGGTGTATTTCCCGCCGCACGGCGCGGATCCGGCCACCGGCCTGCCGACCACCGACTTCGTCGAGCTGCCCGACAAGGGCACGGTGACGACGTTCGCGATCATCAACATTCCGTTCCAGGGCCAGCGCATCAAGCCGCCCTACGTGGCCGCCTACGTGCTGCTCGACGGCGCCGACATTCCGTTCCTGCATCTGGTCGCCGACATTGACGCGCACGAGGTGCGGATGGGCATGCGCGTCGAGGCGGTGTGGAAACCCCGCGACGAGTGGGGATTCGGCATCGACAACATCGAGTACTTCCGGCCGACCGGTGAACCCGACGCCGAGTACGACACCTACAAGCACCACCTGTAAAGGACCCAGCTGCACATGAGCGCTCGCAACGTTGCGGTCGTCGGCTTCGCGCACGCCCCGCACGTCCGTCGCACCGACGGCACCACCAACGGCGTCGAGATGTTGATGCCGTGCTTCGCCCAGCTCTACGAGGAGCTGGGCATCACCAAGTCCGACATCGGGTTCTGGTGCTCGGGATCGTCCGATTACCTTGCCGGGCGGGCGTTTTCGTTCATCTCGGCGATCGACTCGATTGGCGCCGTTCCCCCGATCAACGAGTCGCACGTCGAGATGGACGCGGCGTGGGCGCTGTACGAGGCCTACATCAAGATCCTGACCGGTGAGGTCGACACCGCCCTGGTGTACGGCTTCGGCAAGTCGTCGGCGGGGATCCTGCGGCAGATCCTGTCGCGGCAGACCGACCCATACACCGTGGCACCGTTGTGGCCGGACTCGGTGTCGATGGCCGGCCTGCAGGCCCGCATCGGGCTCGACACCGGTAAGTGGACGCCCGAACAGATGGCCCAAGTCGCCCTCGACTCGTTTGCGTACGCCGACCGCAATGACTCGGTAAAACCAGCCAAGAGCATCGACGAACTGCTTGCCCGGCCGTTCTTCAACGACCCGCTGCGCCGGCACGACATCGCGCCCATCACCGACGGCGCCGCGGCCATCGTGCTCGCTGCTGACGGACGAGCGCGCGAACTTCGCGAAAACCCCGCCTGGATAACGGGAATCGAGCATCGCATCGAAACGCCCGTCCTGGGTGCTCGCGACCTGACGCAGTCTCCATCGACGGCGGTTTCGGCCAAGGCGGCCAGCGGCGGCAACACCTCGGTTGACATCGCCGAGATTCATGCGCCATTCACCCACCAGCACCTGATTCTGGCCGAAGCCATTGGGCTTGCCGGCACGACGAAGGTCAACCCGTCCGGCGGGGCACTGGCGGCCAACCCCATGTTCGTCGCCGGGCTGGAACGAATCGGCTTCGCCGCACAACACATCTGGAACGGTTCGGCGGAGCGGGTGCTGGCGCACGCCACCAGCGGGCCCGCCCTGCAACAGAACCTGGTCGCGGTCATGGAAGGAAAGAACTGATGGCCGGTGCAGGGGCACACCTTGCCGCGGTACTCGGTACCGGGCAGACGAAGTACGTTGCCAAGCGCAAAGACGTCTCGATGAACGGCCTGGTGCGCGAGGCGATCGACCGCGCACTGGAAGACTCCGGTTCGACCTTCGACGACATCGACGCCGTCGTGGTCGGCAAGGCTCCGGACTTCTTCGAGGGCGTCATGATGCCCGAACTGTTCATGGCCGACGCCATGGGCGCCACCGGCAAGCCGATGATCCGGGTGCACACCGCGGGTTCGGTCGGTGGGTCCACCGCCGTCGTCGCCGCCAGCCTGGTGCAATCCGGAAAGTACCGCCGCGTCCTGGCGATGGCCTGGGAAAAGCAATCGGAATCGAATGCCATGTGGGCGTTGTCGATTCCGATCCCCTTCATCAAGCCGGTCGGAGCCGGCGCGGGCGGATACTTCGCCCCCCACGTGCGGTCCTACATCCGCCGTTCGGGGGCACCACTGAACATCGGTGCCATAGTCGCGGTGAAGGACCGGCTCAACGGGGCGCGCAACCCGCTGGCCCATCTGCACCAGCCCGACATCACCGTCGAGAAGGTGATGGAGTCCCCCATGCTGTGGGACCCGATCCGCTACGACGAGACCTGCCCGTCCTCCGACGGCGCGGCGGCGGTCGTCATCGGCAACGAGGAGGCCGCCGAAGCCCGTGTGGCGCAAGGGCAACCGGTGGCCTGGATCCACGCGACCGCCCTGCGCACCGAGCCGCTGCAGTTCTCCGGACGCGACCAGGTCAGCCCGCAGGCAGGGCGTGACGCGGCCGCGGCGCTGTGGAAGGCGGCCGGCATCACCAGCCCGATCGACGAGATCGACGCGGCCGAGATCTACGTGCCCTTCTCCTGGTTCGAGCCGATGTGGTTGGAAAACCTCGGGTTTGCCCCCGAGGGCGAAGGCTGGAAGCTCACCGAGGCGGGCGAGACCAAGATCGGCGGCCGGCTTCCGGTGAACCCGTCGGGCGGCGTGCTGTCGTCGAACCCCATCGGGGCGTCGGGCCTGATTCGCTTCGCGGAGGCCGCGATCCAGGTGATGGGCAAGGGCGGCGATCACCAGGTTCCGGGCGCACGAAAGGCGTTGGGCCACGCCTACGGTGGCGGTTCGCAGTACTACTCCATGTGGGTCGTCGGCGCCGACAAGCCCGAAAAGGTCCCGGCATGACCGAACACCCGGCTCACGAGGCCGGGCGACGCTCCCGCGAGGCGGTCATCGCCAGGGACAAGGAGGCGTGGCTGGCGGTGTTCGCCGACGACGCGATCGTCGAGGACCCCATCGGGCCGTCGCCCCTCGACCCCGAAGGCAAGGGGCACCGCGGTCGCGACGCGATCGAGGCCTTCTGGGACAACACCATCGCGCCTACCACCAAGATCGAGTTCTTCTTCCGCGACACCTACCAATGCGGCAACGAGGAAGCCAACGTCGGGCACATCGTCATCACCACGGGCGACTACCAGACCACCGCGGAGGGCGTCTTCACCTACAAGGCCAACGACGAGGGCCAGATGGTCGCCCTGCGCGCGTACTGGGAGATGGACCGCGCCATCGCGAACACCAAAAAGGTCTAGATCGGCTCCAGCCCGGCCAGGTGCCGTTGCGCCAGATCGCGGTAGGCCTGCGGGTTGATGTTGACCCACATCTCCGCGCCCGTCCCGGCGACCGGGCCCTTCACCTGCGCCGGCGCGCCGACCGCCAGCATCCCGGCCGGAATCTGGGTGCCCGCCAGCACCAGTGACCCGGCGGCGATCAGGCTCCGCGCGCCGATCACCGCGCCGTCCAGAACGGTGGCGTGGTTGGCGATCAGCGCCTCCTTGCCGACGTGCACGCCGTGGATAAGGCACATGTGCGCCACCGTCGCGCCCGGTCCGATGTCCACCGGGATGCCGGGCGGGGCATGCAACACTGACCCGTCCTGAACGTTGGCGCCTTCCCGCACCACGATCGGCCCGTAGTCGCCGCGCAGCACGGAGTTGAACCAGACCGACGCGCCCGCCTCGACGGTGACGTCACCGATCAGGGTCGCGGTCGGGGCCACGAACGCGGTCGGATCGACGCGCGGCGAGCGGCCCTCGAAAGAATACAGCGGCATCGTTTACATATACCGCAGCGTGAATATCACGTGGCCAGACCCGCCGTCGTTGCGCATGCCGACCGAAAAACTGTAACGTGTTCTAGTTAGAGACCACTGGAGGTGACTGGTGACTACCGACACCAAGGCGGTCGGCATCCGGGAAATCGACCCCGGCGCCTTGCCGACGAGATATGCCCGGGGCTGGCACTGCCTAGGCGTCGCAGAGGAGTTCCGCGACGGCAAGCCGCACTCCGTGCAGGCATTCGGCACCAAACTGGTGGTCTTCGCCGACTCGCACGGGGATTTGAAGGTGCTCGACGGCTACTGCCGGCACATGGGCGGCGACCTGTCCGAGGGCACCATCAAGGGCGACGAGGTCGCCTGCCCGTTCCACGACTGGCGCTGGGGTGGCGACGGCCGCTGCAAGCTGGTGCCTTACGCGAAGCGCACACCCAAGACCGCGCGCACACGCTCGTGGACGACCGACGTGCGCGGCGGCCTGCTGTTCGTCTGGCACGACCACGAGGGCAATCCGCCAGACCCCGCTGTCAGGATCCCCGAGATCCCCGAGGCGCACAGCGACGAATGGACCGAATGGCGTTGGAACCGCATCCTCATCGAGGGATCCAACTGCCGCGACATCATCGACAACGTCACCGACATGGCGCACTTCTTCTACATCCATTTCGGGCTGCCGACGTACTTCAAGAACGTCTTCGAGGGCCACATCGCCTCGCAGTACCTGCACAACGTGGGCCGGCCCGACGTCGACGACCTGGGGACGTCTTACGGTGAGGCACACCTGGATTCGGAGGCCTCCTACTTCGGGCCGTCGTTCATGATCAACTGGCTGCACAACAGCTACGGCGGCTACAAGGCCGAGTCGATCCTGATCAACTGCCACTACCCGGTCACCCAGAACTCGTTCGTGTTGCAGTGGGGCGTCATCGTCGAAAAGCCCAAGGGCATGGACGAAAAGATGACCGACAAGCTCTCGCGGGTCTTCACCGAAGGGGTCAGCAAGGGCTTCCTGCAGGACGTCGAGATCTGGCAGCACAAGACCAGGATCGACAACCCCCTGCTCGTCGAGGAGGACGGCGCCGTCTACCAGCTGCGCCGCTGGTACCAGCAGTTCTACGTCGACGTCGCCGACATCACGCCGGAAATGGTGGAGCGCTTCGAGATTGAGATCGACACCACCCGCGCCATCGAACACTGGAACGTCGAAGTCGAGGAGAACTTGAAGGCAAGGGAATCCGAATCCCAATCCGAAGGCGTACCCGCCGAGCGGCACTGAGACCATGCCCGAGGACCAGCCGGCAGTGCCCGACGTCGATCGGCTCGCCCGGTCGATGCTGCTGCTGCACGGCGATCATCACGATCACGACGAACCGCCCGCGCCAAACGGTGGGACGGGACCCTGGTCGAAATCAAGGGATTTCGCCGACGACCCGCAACGCGCCGCCGCGGTCGCCGAAGCCAGCCGCGCTGATCGTGAGCGCTATCTCACGTCGGGGCTGCTGCCGGTGGATTGCCGGTTCTGCCACGTCACGGTCACGGTCAAGAGGCTGGGCCCGGGTCACACCGCGGTGCAGTGGAACACCCAGGCCGCGCAGCGTTGCGCGTACTTCACCGAGATTCGCGAATCCGGAGGCGACACCGCGCGTGCGCGGGCCTGCCCGAAGCTGAGCGACAGCATCGAGCATGCCGCCGCGGAGGGCTACCTCGACCACTCCGACGATTCGGACTAACCTCCCCGCGCGCAGTCACATTCGCCACACGGGCCTCTGTCCGGGGCACTCGTTGTGCCCGCCTCATAGCGACAACGTCACCGGCTAACCGATTGTCGCTGTGAGGCGGGCGCGTTGGATGCCGCCCGGCGCAGAGGCTGGTGTGGCAGCCGTGACCGACGCGAGCAACTCGCGGGCTACAGCCCCGCGAACCGCTCCTTGACCTCTTCGACGGTCAGCCCGTAATCAGCCAGGGAGTACTGATGCTTGGGAGCCCGGGCGCCGGTCTGACTCTCGGCGTGGCTGTCCTCCATGGCCTTTCGCGCCTCATCGGTCAGCGGGATAGCGAAGTGCCGGTATACGTTGGCGACCGTCCCGAGCGGGTCGGCGATCAAGTCGTGGTAGTCGACGTCGTAGAACTGGGCCGGATCGTATTTGGCGCGCGCGGTGTTGAACAGCCGCAGACCGCGCGACCAGGTTTCCATGTTGTCAGCACCGATCTGGGCGCCGGAGAAGGTCGTCGACCAGCCCTCGGCGGTGTGCTGCGCCAACGAGCACATCGACGCCAGGATCGTTTCCACCGGCCGGTGAGTCTGTATCACCAGGGCATCGGGATAGGTCGCCATCAGCGCGTCGAGCGCAAACAGATGGCTGGGATTCTTTAGAACCCAACGCTTTTCGATGTCATTCAGGCCGATCAGTTGAAGGTTGCGGCGGTGCCGCTGGTATGACGGCGTCCAGTCCTGCCCGGACAGCCAGCGCGAATAGGTGGGGAGGTGCGACAGCGTTTCGTATGACACCGAATGCAGCGACTGCCGCAGTAGCTGCCAGCACTCCTCCAGCTCGTAGGCGGCCATGAAGTGCAGGCCGGTGTACTCCGGGTTCTCCGAGTGAGCCTTTTCGAACTGGGCATTCAGCGCGCTGTACCAGGGGTTTTCGTCCCAGGTGTCGCGGGGCGGCCGCGGCTGGGGAAACTCGGCCAGCCACAGGTGCAGGCCCTGGTGGACCGGGTCGGCGCCCAGCAGGCGGTGCAAGATCGTGGTTCCGGTGCGCGGCAGGCCGGTCACGAAGATCGGCCGGTCGATGGCCACGTCGACGTACTGCGGGTACTGCTTCCATGCCGACTCGGCGAACAACCGGGCCACCAGCGCGCCGCGCAAGAAGAACCGATTCATCTTGCTGCCCAACTCAGTAAGGCCCGCGTCACGCTGATAGGAGTCCAACAGCACGCCCAACGCCTCGCGGTAGTTGTCGTCGTCGACGCCGAAGTCGTCGAGCCCGCACAGCTTGGTCGCCGACGCTTGCAGGTCCTCGACGGTGCCGACGTTGGTCCGTTGGGTCATCAGGTGTGGTACTCCCCGCAGTTGACGTCCAGGGTCTGTCCGGTGATGCCGCTGGACAGGTTGCTGGCCAGGAAAAGGATCGCCGAGGCCACTTCATCCTCGGTGGGCAGCCGCTTGAGGTCGGAATTCGCCGCGGTGGCCTGGTAGATCTGGTCCACCGTGGTGCCGTACTTGCCGGCTTGATGCTCGAAGTAGCTCTGCAATGTGTCGCCCCAGATATAGCCAGGAGCAACGGAATTGACGCGGATCCCCTTCTCCCCAAGTTCGGTGGCCAGCGACTGCGACATGGCCAGCAGGGCCGACTTGGCCATCTTGTAGGCGCCGTACTTCGCCTGGGAGTGCCGCAGCACCATGGAGTTGACGTTCACGACGGATCCCGACGACTCCTCGAGGGCGGGCGTGAAGGCCTGGATGAGGCGTAGCGCCCCCAGCGCGCTCAGCTCGATCGCGTCGCGGATGTGCTGAAACGACGTGCCGGCCAACGGTTTCATCGACGGGACGCGGAACGCGTTGTTGATCAGCACGTCCACCTTGCCGTAGGTGCCCATTGTGGTCTCGACGAGGTAGCCCACCTCCTCGTCGTCGGTGATGTCGGCGCGCACCGCCAACGCCTTGCGCCCGGTGTCGTTGATCTGCTTGGCGACGGCCTCCAGCCGGTCGAGGGAGCGCGCCGCCAGCACCAGGTCGGCACCGTCACGCGCACACCGGTGCGCCAGCGTGGTACCGAGCCCCGGCCCGACGCCGCTGATGACGACGACCTTCCCCTCGAGCATTCCTGACATTGTCACCCCAGCATCCTTGCCGCGATTTGCTGCTGGCGCAACGTGATTCGCTCGCGCCACTGGTCCTCGGAGATCTTGTTGTGCTCAAAATACGGCAACGCGCCGGGTACGGCGTCGAAGTCGACCAGCTCGACGGTGGGACCGTCGGCGTCGGTCAGCTCACGCGACACTCGTTGCCAGCGGAACTGCAAGAAGCCACGCCGGTGCCCGAGTGTTTCCACCCAGTTGGTCACGCCGGGGTTCTGGTCGGCGACGACGATGCGGACCTTGCCGTCCGGATCCGCTTGGGCCTGAGTGTTGTTGAGCGAGGTCTGGTGGTTGATGTAGTCCAGCGAGATGTACCACATGCTGCCGAGCTGGAAGCCGAGATAGGGGGCGTCCGAAACGGGGATCGTGATCACCAGCGCCTGGTCGGGGTTCAGGTCGAAATGTCCGACCGACGAGTACTGCGTGGCCAGCCCCCCGGGTGTCAGCCTGGGCGGGACCATGGTGTTGACCGGGATGTCCAGGTAGAACCACTTCGGAAACTCCAACCAGGTCTTCACCCTGTTGACCAGTTGCTTAGCCGCTGTGGCGTAACGCTTTTCGATCGTCTGGCGGGTAAGCGGCGGCGGCGCGGTGCCCGCGGTGTCCAGCCGGGAAATGGTGAGCGTGCCGCGCTGGGCCGACCAGTCCCCGTATACCTCGCGAATCACCAACTGCCCGGGGCCGTTTGGGCGCACTCGCCATTCAAAGCTGCCGTCCGTGGCGATGTCGAGCTCGCGGTCGTCGAAGGCGGCCTGGCTGGCGGGCACGTTGTCGTCGGTGTATTCGCCGCCGAGCAGCTGAAAACTGAGGTCGGTGGTGGTCCCGCGCCTGCCGGTCACGACGTAGTCGTGGTTGGCCTGTACCCGGGTGCCGAAGTAGAGGGTGTCGGGGTTGTCCAGGCCCATCTTGGTGAACGGCCCGGTGCCCGACTGCAGGAACGGATGGTCGCGCTCGTAATCGAAGGCGAGATGCGTACATCCCGCGATGCAGCCGGCCAGATATTGCAGGCCTTCCAGCAGGTCGGCTTCGGTCTCGATGAACGGCGCGGCAGCCACCAGCTGCTCGGCTTCGGCGATCGCGGAGGTAAGGGGATCAGAGAACACGCCTAAACCTAGAACGTGTTCTACTTTTTAGTCAATGGCGAACGTTCCCGCGCGTCGCTGACCGCGTTTCGAGACGACACCCGCTCACTAGGGCACGCACTGCTGCGACAGGTCGATCAGATGCTGCCGAACATCGGGATGCCGATTCAGGTAGTCGATGACGTTGCCGCCGCTACCCTCGGCCTGGGACCTGGCCTGCAACTGCTGCTTCACGTCCGGGTGGCGGGTCAGGTACGAGTCGATGGATTGACCAACGGTCTGATCGCATTGGGGATCGGCGCCGGCCAGCGGCATCGCGAACACAGGGACGCTCAGCAGACCGGCGGCAACCACGCCGCAGAGTCCGCGCCGAAGGGGGCTGAGAGTTTTCACGGTCATCGGATCGCTCCTTTGCCAGAGACGTCGCGATCAACACTACCCGCGGCGACGGCTACCGATCCGGGCCAAAGGTTAGTTGGCCCGCGCCTCGGCTTCCGGTACATCGTCGAGCGCCAGCGCCACTCGCTCGCGCTCCGCCTCCGATGCCTCCCGTGCTCCCGCGGCCTTGGGTTCGACCGCCGAGATCTCCGCGGCCGGCCCGGCCGCGGCCTGTGTCGTCCCGAGAGGTGTTGCAGCCACCGGAATCGCTTCCTCGACTTCCGGGGCCACCGCTTCCTCGACTGGAGGCGCAGCGGGCGCCGTTTCCTCCGCCACCTTGACCGGCGGAACCTGCTGCGCCGACGGCGTGGTCGACGAGTTCGACGCCCCCATCGCGGCGGACGCCATCATCATCGCGCCCATGCCACCGGCCCCGAACATGCCCATGCCTGGGGCAGAGCCGCCACCACCGCCACTCACGGCAGCGGCGTTCGCCGCGCCTGGGTCTCCGGTTCCGATGTAGCTGCCGCCGGTGGCTACGGCGCCGGCGTTGGGATCGGCGGCGCCGACACCACTCGCGTAACCGCTGTCCGCACCTCCGGCAGCGACCGCGCTACCGGCAGTGTCGCCTCCTCCGCCGCCGCCGGCACGGGCGCCACCCGCGGCCACGCCGCCCGCACCGCCGCCTCCGCCACCCGAGCTGGCCGCGGCCGCACCGCCCGTGCCGGCGGTGGCGGTTCCACCCGCCGGGCCCGAGGCGCCGGCGCCGATGCCGCCCAGCCCGGGCAGGCTCGGAATCGGCGGCAGACTCGCCTGCCCCGAGAGCAACTGGCCGGCCGCGGCCGAGGCGCCGCCGTGGTAGCCCACCATCGCCGTCACGTCCTGGGCCCACATCTCCATGTAATTGAACTCGGTCTCCGCGATCGCGGGCCAGTTCTGCCCGAACAGGTTGCTCATCACCAACTGGACCAGGCCGTTGCGGTTGGCCTCCACCTGCAAGGGATGCACCGTCGCCGCAAGCGCGGACTCGAACGCGCTGACGACGGCCTGGGCCTGGGCAGCCGCCCCGGCCGCCTGCGCGGCCGCCGCATTCAACCACCCGGCGTACGGCGCCGCCGCCGCGGCCATCGCCTGCGCGGCCGCGCCCTGCCACGCCTGGCCGGCCAGTGTCGACGTCACCGAAGCAAACGACTGGGCGGCGGACGACAACTCAGATGCCAGACCGTTCCAGGCCGCCGCTGCCTCCAACATCGGAGCCGAACCCGCACCCGCGTACATCAGGAGCGAGTTGATCTCCGGCGGCAACGTGAAAAAACTCATCCAAACCCCTCGCGCATGCAGTCGATAGAACAACGCTAGGTCAAGGCCGGCGGAGGATCGGTGCCTTCCGCCGTTTTCAAAGAATTCTAGGCCGAATCGACACGGACGGCGCCGGCGAGACGCCTAATGCGTGACGACCGCGCCGCTGTCTTGCTCGCGCTTGATTTCCAGCGCGATGTCGATGAGTTGGTCCTCCTGGCCGCCGATGAGCTTGCGCTGACCGGCCCGGTGCAGCAGCGCCGCCGCGGGCACGCCGTAGCGCTCGGCCTGGCGGACGGCGTGCTTGAGGAAGCTCGAGTAGACACCCGAATACCCCATGATCAGGGCGTTTCGGTCGAGCACGCATTCGGCAGGCATGGCGGGACGGACGACGTCCTCGGCGGCGTCGGCGATGTCGAAGAAGTCAATGCCGGTCTTAACGCCGATCTTGTCGAACACCCCGATCAGGGCCTCGACCGGCGCGTTGCCCGCACCGGCGCCGAACCGGCGGCAGGAGCCGTCGATCTGTTTCGCCCCGGCACGGACGGCCTCCACCGAGTTGGCCACGCCGAGGCCGAGGTTCTCGTGGCCGTGGAAACCGACCTGGGCGTCGTCGCCCAACTCGGCGACCAGTGCCGCCACCCGGTCGCGCACGCCCTCGAGGACCAGCGCCCCGGCCGAGTCGACCACGTAGACGCACTGACATCCGGCGTCGGCCATGATGCGCGCTTGGGCCGCCAGCTTCTCCGGCGGGATGGTGTGGGACATCATCAGAAAGCCGACGGTTTCCAGGCCCAGCTCGCGGGCCAGCCCGAAGTGCTGGATCGATACGTCGGCCTCGGTGCAGTGCGTGGCGATCCGGCAGATCGAGCCGCCGTTGTCCTGTGCCTCCTTGATGTCCTCTTTGGTGCCCACCCCGGGCAGCATCAGGAACGCGATCTTGGCCTCTTTGGCAGTCTCGGCCGCGAGCTTGATCAGCTCCTGCTCGGGCGTCTTGGAGAACCCGTAGTTGAAGCTCGAGCCGCCCAGCCCGTCGCCGTGGGTCACCTCGATCACGGGCACTCCCGCGGCGTCCAGCGCGGCAACGATGGCCCCGACCTCGTCCTTGGTGAATTGGTGGCGCTTGTGGTGCGACCCGTCGCGCAGGGACGTGTCCGTCATCCGCACGTCCCAGATCGGGTTGAAGAAAATATCGGTAGTCATGCCTGCGCTCCTCCCGCCGATGCGGTCAAGGACTCCTTCGCGATCTCCTCGCCGACCTTGGTCGCCGCGGCGGTCATGATGTCGAGGTTGCCCGCGTACGGCGGCAGGTAGTCCCCGGCGCCCTCGACCTCGACGAACGTGGTGACCACGGCCTGACCGCCGGAGTTGAGCGACGGGTCGTCGAACTGGGGCTCGTTGAGCAGCCGGTATCCGGGCACGTACGTCTGCACCTCGGCGACGACGTCATGGATGGACTTGGCGATGGCGTCGCGGTCGGCATCCTCGGGAATGGCGCAGAAGATGGTGTCGCGCATGATCATTGGCGGGTCGGCTGGGTTCAGGATGATGATCGCCTTGCCGCGCCTGGCGCCGCCGATCGTCTCGACGCCCTTGCTGGTGGTCTTGGTGAACTCGTCGATGTTGGCGCGTGTGCCCGGTCCCGCGGAGACCGAGGCCACCGACGCCACGATTTCCGCGTAGGGAACCCCCCCTTTTTCGACCAACGCGCGACTGACGGCGTAGACGATCGGGATGGTCGCCTGCCCGCCGCAGGTGATCATGTTGACGTTGGGCGCGTCCAGATGCTCACGCAGGTTCGCCGGCGGGATCACCGCCGGGCCCACCGCGGCCGGGGTCAGGTCGATGGCCCGGATGCCGGCGGCTGAGTATTTCGGCGCCGCATCCCGGTGTACGTAGGCGCTGGTCGCCTCGAACACCAGGTCGGGTTTCTCCGGCTGCGCCAGCAACCAGTCGACCCCCTCGTGGGTCGTCTCCAAGCCGAGTTTGCGGGCCCTCGCCAAGCCTTCGCTTTCCGGGTCGATGCCCACCATCCAGCGAGGTTCCAGCCAGTCCGACCGGAGAAGCTTGTAGAGCAGGTCGGTGCTGATGTTTCCCGACCCGACAATGGCAACACTCGCCTTGGACGGCATGATGCTCCTCGTTTTCTGGACTAATTCAAAGCTATTCCGGCGCTATTCAAAGGACAACCGCACGGAACCCAATCCCGTGAAGTCGGCGACGAATTCATCTCCCGCGCGTGCATCTATCGCTCGCGTGCACGATCCCGGTAACACGATGTCACCTTTTCGCAGCCGCACCCCGAAGCTTTCCACCTTGCGGGACAACCACGCGACCGCGGTGACGGGGTTGCCCAGCACGGCGTCGCTGCGGCCCTCGGCGATCACCTCGCCGTTGCGGGTCAGCACCGCGTCGATCGCCTTGACGTCGATGTCGGCGGGCGACACCCTCGCCTCCCCCAGCACGAAACCCGCCGACGATGCGTTGTCGGCGATGGTGTCGCACAGCGCGATCTTCCAGTCGGTGATGCGTGTGTCGATCAGCTCGATCGACGGGACCAGGGCCTCGGTGGCCGCCAGCACGTCGTCCTCGGTGCAGCCGGCGCCGGGCAGGTCGTCGGACAGGATGAAACCCACCTCGACCTCGACCCGGGGGTACAGGTAGCGGCCCGCCTTGACCGGGGTGTCCTCGAACACCTGCATCTCGTCGAGCAGGTGGCCGTAGTCCGGCTCGTCGACCCCCATCATCTGCTGCATGGCCTTGCTGGACAGCCCGACTTTGTGGCCCAGCACCCGGGCGCCCTCGGCCACGCGCTGGCGGATGTTGATCAGCTGAATCTCGTATGCGTCGACGACGTCGATGTCCGGGTACGCCGCGGTCAACGGGGCGATGGGCTCGCGGCTGCGCTCGGCTTGCGCCAGGTCGGCGGCCAGCTCGTCGCGGATCGCAACACTGAGCATTTACCGAAGTCCCCTCGTTCTCGTGACCGGGCCGGTAGCGCCCAACCCGGGCAATTCTATAACGTGTTCTACATGACATCGCAGGAGTACGACGTCGTCGTGGTCGGGAGCGGCGGAGCCGGCATGGTGGCCGCCCTTGCCGCCGCGCACCGAGGCCTTTCGACAGTAGTCATCGAGAAGGCCCCGCATTTCGGCGGCTCCACCGCGCGGTCCGGGGGCGGAGTGTGGATTCCGAACAACGAGGTGCTCAAGCGCGACGGGGTGAAGGACACGCCCGAAGCGGCCCGGACGTACCTGCACGGGATCATCGGCGACATCGTGGCGCCGGAGCGCATCGACACCTACCTCGAGCGCGGTCCGGAAATGCTGTCCTTTGTGCTGAAGCACACGCCCCTGAAGATGTGCTGGGTGCCGCGCTATTCCGACTACTACCCCGAGGCGCCCGGCGGCCGCGCCGGCGGGCGCTCGATCGAGCCCAAGCCGTTCAACGCCCGCAAGCTCGGCGCCGACGAGGCGGGGCTGGAGCCCGCGTACGGCAAGGTGCCGCTCAACGTCGTTGTGATGCAACAGGACTACGTGCGGCTCAATCAGCTCAAGCGGCATCCGCGGGGTGTGGCGCGCAGCTTGAAGGTGGGCGCGCGCACGATGTGGGCCAAAGCGACCGGCAAGAACCTGGTCGGCATGGGCCGGGCGCTGATCGGGCCGCTGCGCATCGGCTTGCAGCGCGCCGGCGTTCCGGTGCTGCTCAATACGGCGCTCACCGACCTCTACGTCGAGGACGGGGTGGTGCGCGGGGTGTACGTTCGCGATACCACCGCATCGGATTCCGTTGATCCACAACTGCTCCGGGCCCGGCGCGGCGTGATCTTGGCCAGCGGCGGGTTCGAGCACAACGAGCAGATGCGGGTGAAATACCAACGCGCCCCCATCACCACCGAATGGACAGTCGGGGCCAAGGCCAACACCGGCGACGGCATCCTCGCGGGCGAAAAGCTCGGCGCCGCATTGGATCTGATGGAGGACGCCTGGTGGGGTCCGACAGTGCCGCTGGTTGGCGCGCCGTGGTTCGCGTTGTCAGAGCGCAACTCGCCGGGGTCGATCATCGTCAACATGTCGGGCAAGCGATTCATGAATGAGTCGATGCCGTACGTCGAGGCCTGCCACCACATGTACGGCGGGGAATTTGGCCAGGGACCCGGACCGGGCGAGAACATCCCGGCATGGCTGGTGTTCGATCAGCAGTACCGCGACCGCTACATTTTCGCGGGACTGCAACCGGGCCAACGCATCCCACGCAAGTGGCTGGATTCGGGTGTGATCATCCAGGCCGACACCCTCGAGCAGCTGGCCGAGAAGGCCGGTCTTCCGGTGTCCGATTTCACCGCCACCGTCGCGCGTTTCAACGGTTTCGCGCGGTCGGGCGTCGACGAGGACTACCACCGCGGGGAGAGCGCCTACGACCGCTACTACGGCGACCCCACCAACAAGCCGAACGCCAACCTCGGTGAGATCAGCCATGCGCCCTTCTACGCCGCCAAGATGGTGCCCGGGGACCTCGGCACCAAGGGCGGCATCCGCACCGACGTGCACGGCCGGGCACTGCGCGACGACGGCAGCGTCATCGAAGGCCTTTACGCCGCAGGCAATGTGAGCGCGCCGGTGATGGGCCACACCTACCCCGGCCCGGGCGGCACCATCGGGCCGGCGATGACTTTTGGCTACCTGGCCGCGCTGCACTTAGCAGAGGCCAACTGAGATGCCGATCGATGTCGACGTCGCGCTGAACGCCGAGCTGGATCCCATCGAATTCTCTTGGGTCAGCAGCGATATCCAGCTCTACCACCTGGGGTTGGGCGCCGGCTCGGACCCGATGGATCCCCGCGAGCTGCGCTATCTGGTGGACGACACCCCGCAGGTGCTGCCGACGTTCGGCAACGTCGCCGCCACCTTTCACATGACCAAGCCGCCGACGGTGCAGTTCCCCGGCATCGACATCGAGCTGGCCAAGGTGTTGCACGCCAGCGAGCGGGTCGAGGTGCCCGGGCCGCTGCCGCCGTCGGGCTCGGCCAAGGCCGTCACCCGGTTCACCGATATCTGGGACAAGGGCAAGGCCGCGGTGATCTGGAGCGAGACGACGGTCAGCGCCCCGGACGGCACGCTGCTATGGACGCAGCGGCGCTCGATCTTCGCCCGCGGCGAGGGCGGCTTCGGCGGTGAGCGTGGGCCGTCATCGTCCGACGCCGCGCCGGACCGGGCCCCCGACCTGGAGGTCGACGTGCCGATCCTGCCGCAGCAGGCGTTGCTGTACCGGCTGTGCGGCGACCGCAACCCGCTGCACTCCGATCCCGAATTCGCCGCTGCCGCAGGCTTTCCCAGGCCGATCCTGCACGGCCTGTGCACCTACGGCATGACCTGCAAGGCGATCACCGATGCGCTGCTGGACGGCGACGCCGGGGCGGTGGCGGCCTACGGCGCGCGGTTCGCCGGCGTGGCCTACCCCGGGGAAACCCTCAAGGTGGGCATCTGGAAGGAGAACGGCCGTTACGTGGCCACCGTTGTCGCGCCGTCGCGCGACAACGCCGTCGTGCTGAGCGGCGTCGAGCTGGTCCCCGCGTAGCGCCTTCACGTCGTGCGGACTACCGCTAACCGGCGCAATGTGCTTTCGTCCTTGCATGGTCGCTGAAGGGCAGTCGCCCGAACCGCGTGCGGCCGACGAGCGAACCGCACTGCGAAGCATTCCGATATTCGCCGAGATCGACGACGAACAACTCGACCTGCTCACGAAGACCGTAGGTCGCCAGCACGTCCCCGCCAACGAGTGGCTCTTTCAGTTGGGCGACCCGTCGGACGCCATCTACGTAATCGCCTCGGGGCGATTCGCGGCCATCGGCCTCGACGGACAGGTGCTTCGTGAGATGGCGTCCGGCGACTCGATCGGAGACTTGGGTGTGATCACCGGCGCCGCTCGCTCGGCCGGGGTACGAGCCCTTCGGGACGGCGTCGTCTGGAGGATCGCCGCTGACACGTTCAGCGAGGTGCTCGCCAAGGCGCCGCAACTGCAAACGGCGATGTTCCGGGCGATGGCGGTGATGCTTCGCGAGTCACGCGCCGCCACCGTCTCTCGCGGCCGCCGCGTCGTCGGCCTGGTGTCGACCGGGGATGCGGTCGCGATGCCGATCGTCGACGCGATCGCGACTCGCTTGAGATCGCACGGACAAGCCGCCGTCGTCGCTCCGCCCGCCGAAACAACGGCCGCGGCCAATCATTACGGCGAGCTCGTCGAAGCGTTCAGCGAGACCCTCGACCGCGTCGAGCGAAGCAACGATTGGGTCTTGCTGGTGGCCGATCGGGGCTCGGGCGACAGCTGGCGACGGTATGTCACCGCGCAAAGCGACCGGGTCGTGGTGCTTGCCGATCAGACCCGCCCGCCGGAAGCGCTCGAACCACCCCTGACACAAGGGCCGGTCCACCTGGTGACTTGCGGCGTCGTGCCGGACCCAAGCTGGTGGGATCTGCTGGAGCCGGTCTCGCATCACCCCGCCGACGACGACGGCATCGCCGCTCTGGCCCGCCGAATCGCCGGGCGCTCCCTCGGTCTCGTGCTCGGCGGTGGGGGCGCTCGGGGCCTCGCGCATTACGGCGTCTACGAAGAGCTCACGCGCGCGGGCGTCGTCATCGACCGGTTCGGCGGAACCAGTTCGGGTGCCCTCGCCGCCGCCACCTTCGCGCTGGGGCTGGACGCGCGGGATTGCACCGCGGCGGCACGGAAATACGTTGCGGAGACCAGGCCGGTCAGCGACTACACGATCCCCGCGATAGCCCTCACGCGAGGTCGCCGTGTCGACCGTCTGATAGAGGGATTTTTCGGCAGCAAGACCCTGATCGAGCATCTGCCGAGGGAGTTCTTCTCCGTCTCCACCGACATCATCACCGGCGATCAGATCATCCATCGCCGCGGGCTGCTGTGGGTCGCGGTGCGCGCATCGATCTCGATACCCGGCCTGTTGCCGCCGGTGCAACATCGCGAGCGGCTCCTCGTCGACGGCGGACTGATGAACATCCTGCCGGCCGACGTGATGTGCGCCGACCCGGACGGCGAAGTGATATGCGTCGATCTGCGCACAACGTGGGTGCCGTCGAAGGGCTTTGGCATACTGCCGGCAAAGCTTCAGCCTCCCGCGTTCGTCAGGCGGCTCGTGACGGGCACGGACGTGGCCCTACCACCACTACAAGACACGTTGCTTCGCAGCGTCGAACTCGCGGCCCCCAAGTGGAACCTGCGCGAGCTTCCCCGAGTCACGGCGATCATCGAGCCGGACGTCTCGGCGATCGGCCCGTTGGACTTCAAAAACATCGACGCCGCCCTCGAGGCCGGGCGGAAAGCGGCCCGGGCGGCTCTCGAAGCGCAACCGGCGCTTGTTCGCTGAGCGTCGGATACGATTACCAGCTAACAGCTCAGCATCTTCAGATGGCAGACGCTTAGTGTGCGCACAGGGTGGTCAGGGCGGGCGGGGCAGACAACGACGGGTCTCGCTCGTACACCCGGCCGTTCGAGTGCGGCGAGGTCGCTAGCCCATGCGCTCCGATTGGTTGGACAAGCCGCAGGCCAATCTGGTCATGCACTTGAACGGCGGCGAGAAGATCGTGCCGATCTTCGATCAACTCTTCGTCGGCCGTCAATGCGCGGGCATCGACGAAGCGCGCCGACTGGTCATCCCGGACCCGAACATCTCCCGCAACCACCTCGAGATCCGTTTGGACGTCGCCACCGACCGGGCTTACCTCATCGACACCAGCACCAACGGAACGTTGCTCAACGGCATGCCGCTGGAGCGCGCCGTGCAGGTCGCCATCAAGCCCGACGACCAGATCTCGATCGGCGACGTGGTGCTGATCTTCCGGTCAGACCGGTTCAATGCCGCGGGATTGACCAACACCAGCCCGACCCTGACCCGGATCGCCGAGGAGACCATGGTCATGGTGGTCGGCGATATCACCAACTACTCGACGATCTCCGAGGTCACCGACAACCGGGTGATCGCCCAGAGCCTGAACTATCTGTGGCACGAGCTAAACCAGGTGCTGCGTGCCCACCGCGGCACACTCAACCATTACGCCGGCGATGCACTGTATGCCGTCTGGGAGCTGCGGACAATTCCAAAGGCCAACGAGCTCGCGATCGACTTCGCGCTCGCCGCGAACCGGAGGGTCGAGGAGCTCGGGCCCACACTCCCGCTGCGTAGCCCGGACGGCTCGCCGATCCGCATGGGCTGGGGGGTGGTGCAGGGCCGCGCCGCGATCGCCGCAATGACGAGAACCGTCACGGCCGTGATTGGCGACGCGACCAACGTGGCGTTCCGACTGGCCGGCATCGCCGGGCGGGCCGGCCGCCCGGCCGTGATGGTCAGCACCAGCGTTCACGCTGCCGCCCAAGCGCAATACGTATGGGGCGAGTCCGAGCAGGTAGAGATCAAGGGCCGGCGCGGAATGGAGACCGTCTTCCCGGTTGTCGCACGCGCGTAGTGGCTTACAGCCGAACGTGCGGCTAGCCGCACACTCGGCGGCAAAGCTAGCCCAGGATCAGGCCCGACGTGGGTACGCCGGTACCCGCCGTGACGAGGACGTGCTCGACGTCGGGCACCGGGTTGACCGATGTCCCCCGCAATTGCCGCACACCCTCCGCGATGCCGTTCATGCCGTGGATGTAAGCCTCGCCGAGTTGACCGCCGTGGGTGTTGATCGGCAGCCGGCCGCCCACCTCGATGGCGCCGTCGGCGATGAAGTCCTTCGCCTCGCCGCGACCGCAGAATCCCAACTCCTCCAACTGAATCAGGGTGAAGGGAGTGAAGTGGTCGTACAGGATGGCGGTCTGGATGTCGGTCGGCTTGAGCCCGGATTGCTGCCAGAGCTGCCGGCCCACCACGCCCATCTCAGGCAGACCGAGTTCGGCGCGGTAGTAGCTGACCATCGTGTACTGGTCGGGACTGGCGCCCTGGGCCGCCGCCTCGATGACGGCCGGCCGCTGCTTGAGGTCACGCGCGCGCTCCACCGACGTCACGACGAGGGCCACCGCACCGTCGGTCTCCTGGCAGCAGTCCAGCAGCCGCAGCGGCTCGGCGATCCACCGCGAATTCTGGTGGTCCTCAATGGTTATCGGCTTCTCGTAGAAGTACGCCTTGGGGTTCTTGGCGGCGTGCTTGCGGTCCGCCACCGAGACCGCACCGAAGTCGCGGCTAGTCGCGCCCGACCAGTGCATGTATCGCTGCGCGATCATCGCGACCTGCGCGGCCGGCGTCGACAGCCCGTGCGGGTAAGAGAACGAATTGTCCGCCGCGGTCGAATCGGCCTGTACGCCGGCATTTCCCACCAGCCGGGTCTGCACCTGCCCGAAGCGCTGGCCGGAACGTTCGTTGAACGCCCGGTAGGCCACCACGACGTCCGCCAGTCCGGTCGCGATGGCCGCCGCGGCATGCGCGACGGTCCCGCACGCGGCACCCCCGCCGTAGCCCGTCTGGGCGAAGAACCTCAGGTCACCGATGCCGGTCGCCCGTGCCACGGCGGTCTCGTTGTTGCTGTCCATCGTGAACGTCGTGAGCCCGTCGACGTCGGACGGGCTCAATCCGGCGTCGTCCAACGCATCGAGGACCGCCTCGGCCGCCAGCCGCAGCTCGCTTCGGCCGGAATTCTTCGAGAAGTCGGTAGCGCCAATGCCAACGATGGCGGCCTTACCCGACAGCATTAGGCGTCCCCAATCGTGAGCGTGGCGGTAGCGATGACATGATCGCCAAGGCTGTTGCGGCCGACCACCTTCACCGTGATCAGCCCGTCCTCCACCGCCGTCACTTCACCGGAGAAGGTAGTCGTGTCATAGGCGTACCACGGCACGCCCAGCCGCAGCCCAATCGATTTGATCAACGCCGTCGGCCCCGCCCAGTCGGTCAGGAAGCGCTGCACCAGGCCGGTGTCGGTGAGGATGTTGACGAAGATGTCCTTGGATCCCTTGGCCTGCGCCAGATCCCGGTCGTGGTGCACGTCCTGGAAATCGCGGGTGGCGATGGCCGTCGAGATGATGAACGTGGGGGTGCCTTCGATCTTGAGCTCGGGCAGCTTCGTACCCACTTCGATGGCGGGTGTGCTCATGCTTGGGGCTCCCATGCGTACAGGGTCCATTCGGGGCCGGACTCCCCGGCGGGAAAGTCGATATAGGTTGCCCGGACGGGCATTCCGATCTTCACCGCGGCGGGGTCCACCCCGCGCAGCTCGCCCAGCATGCGGACACCCTCTTCGAGTTCCACCAGCGCGATGACGAATGGCAGCGTGCGCCCGGGCACCTTCGGCGCATGGTGCACCACGAAGCTGTACACCGTGCCCGTACCACCTGCCACCACGTAGTCGATCGGCTGCTCTTTGTCCTGCCACACCGCCGGCACCGGCGGGTGCTGCAGGCTGCCGTCGGGCCGCCGCTGAATACGCAACTCGTGCGCCGCCACGCCTTCCCAGAAGAAGGCGGTGTCGCGCGATACCGCGGGGCGCATCATCGCGTCGGCGTCCAGATCCTCCGGCACCGAAGACGGGGTCGCGGCAGTCTCGCGAGGCTTGAATTTGAGTATCCGCCACGCCATCTCGGCGACGTCCTCATCGCCGACGCGCCAGGTGATGTGCTGGTTGATGAACCAGCCCTCACCGAGCGCCGTCTGTTTGGGGCCGACCACGTCGCGCATTTCGGAGTGGACGGTCACGTGCTCGCCCGGCCGCAGATACCGGTGGTAAGTCTGTTCGCAGTTGGTGGCGACCACGCCGACATAGCCTGCGTCGTCGAACAGTTCCATGAGGGGGCCCATGGGATCGTCGGTCGGACGCTCACCGCCCAGGCCGAACATCGTCCACACCTGGATCATCGCCGGCGCTGGCCACGCTGGGCTTCGGCGTGGTGCCCCTGCTCGAGCTGGCATCCGACGAGCAGCAGGACCGCTAT
>NZ_LZKK01000237.1 GCF_001672815.1 Mycobacterium sp. E796
GACGTCGAGCTGGTCGACCGAAATCCCCTCGCGGCCGAGCGCTTTCTTGATCGCGTTGGCGGGCTGGGACTGCAGCGTCGAATCCGGTCCGGCCACGACGCCGTGCGCGCCGATCTCGGCCAACCACGAAAGCCCCAGCTCCTGCGCTTTTGCCTTGTTCATCACCACGACCGCGGCCGCGCCATCGGAGATCTGCGACGCCGAACCGGCCGTGATGGTGCCATCGCGGCGAAACGCCGGCTTGAGCCCGGCCAGGGACTCCGCGGTGGTGTTGGCCCGGATGCCCTCATCCTCGGTGAATTGCAGCGGATCACCCTTGCGCTGCGGGATATTGACCGGCACGACTTCGTCGGTGAAGACGCCGTCCTTCCAGGCGGCGGCCGCCTTTTGGTGCGAGCGCGCTGCATACTCGTCCTGCTCGGCACGGGTGAACTTGTCGAGGTCGTTGCGCTGCTCGGTGAGCGCGCCCATCGGCTGGTCGGTGAACACGTCGTGCAGGCCGTCGTAGGCCATGTGATCCAGGACGGTGACGTCGCCGTACTTGTAGCCCGCCCGGCTGTCCATCAGCAAATGCGGCGCCTTCGTCATCGACTCCTGGCCGCCGGCCACCACGACGTCGAATTCGCCGGCACGAATGAGCTGGTCGGCGAGCGCAATGGCATCAATGCCGGACAGGCACATCTTGTTGATCGTCAGCGCCGGAACGTCCCAGCCGATGCCCGCCGCGACCGCCGCCTGCCGGGCCGGCATCTGTCCTGCCCCGGCCGTCAGTACCTGGCCCATGATCACGTACTCGACCGCACTCGCCGGCAACTTAGCCTTTTCCAGCGCGCCCGCGATCGCGATGGCGCCCAGGTCGCTGGCCGAGAAATCCTTCAGCGATCCCATCAACTTGCCGATGGGCGTCCGCGCCCCAGCAACTATCACCGACGTCGTCACGAGTTCCTCCTGAGCGTGCATCAACTGCCGTTTCCGCTACCTGGAGAAGCGGAATCTTTGCTGCCACGTTACCGTGGTGTGATGACGACCGACCAAGTTGATGCACGTCACCTCCTGGCAACCTCCTTGGTGACCGGCCTGGATCACGTCGGCATTGCGGTCGCCGACCTCGACGCCGCAATCACCTGGTATCACGACCACCTCGGCATGATCCTGGTGCACGAGGAAGTCAACGATGACCAGGGCATCCGCGAGGCGATGCTGGCCGTCCCCGGCACCACCGCGCAACTGCAGTTGATGGCCCCGCTCGACGACTCGTCGACGATCGCGAAGTTCATGGAGAAGCGCGGCCCGGGCATCCAACAGATGGCCGTTCGGGTCAGCGATCTGGACACCATCTGCGAGCAGCTGCGCGAGCAGGGCGTCCGCCTGGTCTACGACGCGGCGCGGCGCGGCACAGCAAACTCGCGGATCAACTTCATCCACCCCAAGGACGCGGGCGGTGTCCTGATCGAGTTGGTGGAGCCGGCCTCTTAAGACCGGCTTGTGCCGAGTGTGCGGCCAGCCGCACGTTCGGTGCCGAGTGTGCGGCCAGCCGCACGCTCGTCGATTCATGCCGGAGCTCTAGGACCACTTCCGGGTCGGGCCGCGGGTAGCGCGGTTGGCCCAGCACGGCGTGTGCCAGTGCCGCCGGTCCTCGAGCCCAGCGTGTGGTGAATCGGTCGGCCACACTACCAGATGCGCTGTGCCGGAACGTATTTCGTGGTCACAGCCGGGACAGCGGTAGGTCTTGAGCGCGCGGGCCGCCGCGATCGGCCGCACCTGGTACTCGTGACCGTCGGGGCCGATTTCCACGCGGCCCAGCACCGGCGACGGGATTGGCCGTTGACCATGTGGCGGTTTGCGGCGCGGACACATCAGAACAACCGGTATTCGTCGCTATCCATACCGCGCATCTTGTCGTAATCCAGTGTGATGCAACGGATTCCGCGATCGGTCGCGAGGGTGCGCGCCTGCGGCTTGATCTGCTGCGCGGCGAACACGCCTTTGACCGGCGCCAGAACGCTGTCGCGGTTGAGCAACTCGAGATAGCGGGTGAGCTGTTCCACTCCGTCGATCTCGCCGCGCCGCTTGATCTCCACCGCGACCGAGCCACCCCGTTCGTCGCGACACAGCAGATCGACGGGACCGATCGCGGTCATGTACTCGCGGCGCACCAACGTGTATCCCTCGCCCAGCAGTTGCACGTGCTCGGCGAGCAACGCCTGAAGGTGGGCCTCCACGCCGTCCTTGACCAGTCCCGGGTCGACACCCAGGTCGTGGCTCGAGTCGTGTTCGATGTCCTCCACCGTGATGCGCAGCTGCTCGCCCGCCTTGTTCTCGACCACCCACACCGGCGCCTGATCGCCGAGCTCCTCGGTCAACCAGCACGGCGGGCTCATCCAATTCAACGGCTTGTAGGCGCGGTCGTCGGCGTGCACGCTCACCGAGCCGTCGGCTTTGAACAGCAGCAACCGTCGCGCCGACGGCAGGTGTGCGGTGAGTCGGCCGACGTAGTCGACGGTGCATTGGGCGATGACAAGGCGCACCCGACTCACCTTAGAGCGTGGGCGACAAATTAGGCTGGCGCCACGATGTCGGCCAAAATGAGCGTGGCCCAACGTATCGGCCGGGTGCTCGAGAGGATCACCCGCCAGAGCGGCCGCCTGCCGGATACCCCTGCATATGGCTCGTTGATCCTCGGGCGGGTGGCGGAAAGCCAACGACGGCGCCGTATCCGCATCCAGGTCATCATGACGGTGCTGGTCCTCGGTGTGAACCTGATCGGCATTGGGGTGGCCCTGCTGTTGGTGATAGTCGCGATTCCCGAGCCGAGCATCTTCCGCGACGCGCCGGCCTGGCTCACGTTCGGGGTCTCCCCGGCCTACATCGCGGCGGCTCTGGCGGTGGGCACGTATTGGATCACCCGCCGCACCGTGCTCGCTTTGCGGTGGGCGATCGAGGAGCGCGAACCGACCGCGGAGGACGAGCGCAACACCTTCCTGGCGCCGTGGCGACTCGCCATGTACGACCTCGTCCTGTGGGGCATCGGGACGGTGGTGTACACGACGCTCTACGGTCTGGCCAACACATTGTTCATCCCGAGGTTCCTCCTCGTCGTCAGCTTCTGCGGCGTCCTGGTGGCCACCGCCAGCTATCTGCTCGCAGAGTTCGCGCTTCGCCCGATTGCCGCCCAGGCGCTTGAGGCGGGACCACCGCCACGGCGGTTTTCGGCGGGCATCATGGGCCGCACGATGGTCGTCTGGTTCCTGGGTTCCGGCGTGCCCGTCATCGGCATCGGCCTGCTGGCAATTTTCCAGATCCTGCTGCGCAACCTGACCGAGACCGAGTTCGCGGTCGGCGTGCTGATCATTTCAGTCGCCACACTCATCTTCGGTTGCGCCCTGATGTGGATTCTCGCCTGGCTGACGGCGACCCCGGTGCGGGTGGTGCGTGCGGCGCTGCGCCGCGTCGAGCAGGGCAACCTGCGCGGCAACCTGGTGGTCTTCGACGGGACCGAGCTCGGCGAGCTGCAGCGCGGGTTCAACGCGATGGTCGACGGGCTGCGTGAACGTGAACGCGTGCGCGACCTTTTCGGCCGGCACGTCGGCCGCGAGGTCGCCCTGGCGGCCGAGCGCGAGCGACCGAAATTGGGCGGCGAAGAACGACACGTCGCCGTCGTTTTCATCGACGTCGTCGGCTCCACCCAACTGGTGACCAGTAAGCCCCCGACCCAAGTCGTCGACGTGCTCAACCGATTTTTCGCGATCGTCGTCGAGGAAGTGGACCGCCATCGCGGACTGGTCAACAAGTTCGAAGGCGATGCCTCGCTTGCCATTTTCGGAGCCCCGAATCATCTCGACTCGCCCGAGAACGAGGCCCTCGCCGCGGCGCGTTGCATCGCCGAGCGGCTCGCCGCCGAGATGTGCGAGCTCGAGGCCGGCATCGGCGTGGCGGCGGGCCAGGTCGTCGCCGGCAACGTGGGCGCCAAGGAACGGTTCGAATACACCGTGATCGGCGAGCCGGTCAACGAGGCCGCACGGCTGTGCGAGCTGGCCAAGTCCCGTCCCGGTGGATTGCTCGCGACGGCCGACGCGCTCGAGGGCGCGAGCGAAGAGGAAAGGGCGCGTTGGTCTTTGGGTGAGACGGTGACCCTTCGGGGGCACGAGCGTCCAACCCGGCTGGCGTTCCTAGCCGACGCGCAGTAAATCCCGGGTGACAACGCCTGTGGTCAACGCGCTCAGCAGTATCGATAGAAATCCATTATCGGACAATAGAAATCGCGCCTTGACCGCCGCGTGAGTCTGCGCCAATAGTGGCGGCGGGACGGAGCTCCGTGCCCGCGTCAGAAGGGTGCATCTTGACAAGCGTTGCGTTGCTTGATCGTTCGAGAATAGTCGCTGGTCCCCGATGGAGCCGCTGGCTGGTTCCGCCCGCCGCGCTGTCCATCCACCTGGCCATCGGCTCGGCCTACGCCTGGAGTGTCTTCAAGATCCCGCTGGAGAAATCGCTGCACGTCTCCGGAACCGCGAGCGCGATGCCGTTCACTGTCGCCATTGTGATGCTGGGCCTTTCGGCCGCGGCGTTCGGCACGCGGGTTGACCACTACGGACCGCGCTGGGCCATGGTCGTTGCCACCGTGTGCTTTTGCAGCGGGTTGCTGATCGCCGGATGCGGAGTTTCGGTTCACCAATACTGGCTCGTCGTAGTGGGGTACGGGGTCGTTGGAGGGGTCGGCCTCGGTATCGGCTACATCTCGCCGGTGTCGACGCTCATCAAGTGGTTTCCCGATCGCCCCGGCATGGCGACCGGCTTGGCGATCATGGGCTTTGGCGGTGGGGCCCTGATCGCGTCCCCGTGGACGAACAGCCTGCTCGACGCGTTCGGCCGCAACAGCACCGCCGGTGTGGCCAGGACCTTCCTGGTGATGGGATGTGCCTATGCGGTGTTCATGGCGATGGGGTGCCTGCTGATCCGGGTGCCGGCGCCGGATTGGACGCCGGAGGGTTGGAAACCCAAGCCGCACAAGGCCGGATCGCTGATTACCACGGCCGGTGTGTCGGCGGCCAACGCGATCAAGACGCCCCAGTTCTGGCTGTTGTGGGTGGTGCTCTGTTTCAACGTGACCGCCGGCATCGGCATCCTGGAGAAGGCCTCGCCGATCTACCAGGACTTCTTCCCGAGGGCGCCCCGCGCGGCGGCGTTGGCCTCCGCGGCCGCCGGGTTCGTCGCGCTGCTGTCGCTGGCCAACATGCTCGGCCGGATCGGCTGGTCGTCGTTGTCGGATGCGCTTGGTCGCAAGAACATGTACCGGCTCTACCTCGGCGGCGGCGCCGTTCTTTATCTCACGTTGGCGCTGACGACCAATTCCAGCAAGCTGACCTTCCTGCTGTGCACCGTGCTGATCCTGTCGTTCTACGGCGCGGGGTTCTCGACCGTTCCCGCGTACCTGCGTGACCTGTTCGGCACTTACGAGGTCGGCGCCATCCACGGCAGGCTGCTGACGGCCTGGTCGGTCGCGGGCGTGCTGGGCCCGCTGATCGTGAACGCGATCGCCGACTCGCAGAAGGCGGCCGGGAAGCATGGCCCGGACCTCTACATCGTGTCGTTCAGCGTGATGATCGCCCTGCTGGTCGTCGGGCTGGTCTGCAACGAGCTGATCGGGCCGGTGGCCGCCAAGCATCACGTGCCCGCCCCGCCCGGCGACGCCGGGGCGCCCGAGACCATTTCGGATCTTCAGCCGGAGGCACACGCATGACTAAGCCGGTCCCCGACCGTCGCATCGGTCCCGCCCTCATCGCACTGGCCTGGGTGTGGGTCGCCGTCCCGTTCACTTATGGGGTCTGGCAACTCTTTTCGAAGATCGGCCAGTTGTTCGGCGCCTGAGCGGAAGCCCGTTTCCCTCACCAAGAACACCGCGAGCGCCACGCCGCCGAGGACGAGGGCGCCCACGAACCAGACCGTGGCCGGCCAGCCGCCGGCGCCGTAGACCAGGCCGCCGAAGGCGCCGGCGACCGACCCGCCCAGGTAGTAGCTGAACAGGTAGAGCGCCGAGGCCTCGGCGCGGTCCCGGCGCGCCGCCGCGCCCACCCACCCGCTGGCCACGGTGTGCGCGGCGAAGAATCCGCCGGTGAACACGCCGAGCCCGACGACGACCGCGATCACCGAATGCGGGACGGTCAGCGCCAGGCCGGTCACCGTGATCGGCAAGGCACCGCCCAGCACCAGCGCGCGTCCGCGGCGGTCGGCCAGCCGCCCGGCCACCACCGACGTCCAAGTGCCGGCCAGGTACAGCACGAACAACAGACCGACCAGCGACGGCGCCAGTCCGAACGGCGGGGCGGCCAACCGGTAGCCCAGGTAGTTGTACACCGTGACGAAGCCGCCCATCAGCGTGAAGCCCAACGCGAAAAGCTTCAGCAACACGGGGTTTCGCAGATGCGCGGCGAGGTTACGTGCAGTGGCGCGCACGTTTGTGGCCTTCGGGGTGAAGAACTGCGACCGGGGCACCAGGACGGCGAAGACGGCCGTGCCGGCCAGCGTCGTCAGCGAGCACACCAACAGCGCGACCCGCCAATTGCTGACATCGACGACCAGCGAAGGAACGATCCGCCCGGTCAGCCCACCGACGGTGGTCCCGGCGATGTACCGCCCCATCGCCGAACCGAGCGACGACGCGTGCACCTCTTCGGCGAGGAAAGCCATTGCGACCGCCGGTATCCCGGCGAGCGCGACGCCGTGCAGCGCGCGGCCCGCGAGCAGAACGCCGAGCGAGGGACTGAAGGGCAACAGCAACCCGATCACGCTGGAGGCGACTCCCGACGTCAGCATCACGGGGATGCGCCCGTAGCGCTCGGAGAGCACGCTCGCGGGGATGATCGACAGCGCCAGCACCCCCGTGGTCAGCGCGACTGTCAATGCGGCGGTGGCAGGGCTGATCCGGTAATAGGTCGAGAAGGCCGGCAGCAGGGCCTGGGTGCAATACATCGCGGCGAAACTGGCCAGGCCGGCGCCGTAGAGCGCTGCGGTCACCCGCCGGTATCCGCTGCTTCCGATTCGGTGGGCGGTAGGACTCGAGGTCGCGTGAGGCATGGCAACGATGTTTCGCGCCGGGGCCTGGGAAAGGAAATGAATTGTTTGTCGAGTTATGATGCATTTATTACATAAGTAGAGGTGACAGCGTTGGTTGAGGGCGATTACGAGTGGTTCGTCACACTCGCGGAGCTTCAGAACGTCACGTCCGCGGCCGAACAGCTCCATATCGCGCAGCCGACGCTCACCAGGATGTTGGCGCGCCTGGAACGCCGGCTGGGCATCGCGCTGTTCGAACGACGCGGCAGGCGCCTCGCGCTGAACACTTACGGCCGCATTTTTTACGAGCACGCGCGCCGGGCACAGCTTGAGCTGGACTCGGCCCGACGGGCGATCGAGGACCTGGCGAATCCGGCGGTCAGCGAGATCCGGCTTGGGTTCTTGAGTTCGTTCGGGTCGACGGTGGTGCCGCGCTTGATCGCGGGGTTCACCGCGGCGTCACCGCGCGTGGCATTCACGCTCGAGGAAGGTGCGGCCGAATCGATCGGCGATCTCGTGCAATCCAGGTCGGTCGACGTCGGGGTGGTTTCGCCGCGGCCGCGCGGGCCAACGTTCGCCTGGCGCAGCCTGTTTCGTCAGCGCCTCGGCGTCGCCGTCCCGCCCGGGCACCGGCTCACGGCCGCTGCGGTGGTGAGCATGACCGACCTGGCCGACGAGCCCTTCGTGGCCATGCATCCCGGGTTCGGCATGCGGCGGCTGCTCGACGAGCTCTGCGCCGCAGCGCAATTCCAGCCGCGGATCGTCCTGCAATCGGCCAACCTGACCACAACCGCGGGACTGGTCGCCGCGGGCCTGGGCATCAGCTTGATGCCCATTGACGGCACCGAGCACGCACCCGGGATGAGTGTGCTGCCGCTGGCCGACGCCGACGCTTACCGCGACGTCGGGATGATCTGGAGTTCCGGCCGGCCGCTGTCGCGCCCGGCCCGGGACTTCATCGCGTCCGCCGCGACCCTGTGAGGGCAGCAACCCGGCGACCGGCCGCCCGCCCACGATCATGTCGCTTTTCCGCCAGTTTTGTCGGTGGGCGGGTGTAAGTGTGGAACCGTGCACGAAGATTTCGAGCGCTGCTACCGGGCCGTCCAGTCCAAGGACGCCCGCTTCGACGGTTGGTTCGTCACGGCGGTGTTGACCACGCGCATCTATTGCCGGCCCAGCTGCCCGGTGCGGCCACCCTTCGCCCGCAACGTGCGGTTCTATCCGACCGCGGCGGCCGCGCAGAAAGCCGGATTCCGCGCCTGCAAGCGATGCCGTCCCGACGCGTCGCCCGGATCACCCGAATGGAACATGCGCGGTGACGTCGTCGCGCGCACCATGCGGCTGATCGCGGACGGCACGGTGGACCGCGAAGGCGTCGGCGGACTCGCGGCCCGCCTCGGTTACACGACCCGTCAGCTGGAGCGCCTCCTGCAGGCCGAGGTCGGCGCCGGGCCACTGGCGCTGGCCCGCGCACAACGGGCGCAGACCGCCCGGGTGCTCATCGAGACCACGGACCTACCGTTCGGCGATGTCGCCTTCGCCGCCGGGTTTTCCAGCATCCGCCAGTTCAACGACACCGTGCGTCTGGTGTTCGAGGTCACACCGACGGCGCTGCGCAAACGCGCCGCGGCGCGGTCGACGTCGGGCACCAATTCGCCTGGGGCGCTGTGCCTCCGGCTACCAGTGCGCACACCGTTCGCCTACGAGGGCGTATTCGGTCACCTCGCGGCCGGCATGGTGCCCGGCTGTGAGGAGGTCCGCGACGGCGCCTACCGGCGCAGCCTTCGGCTGCCGCGGGGCGGCGCCGTCGTGACGCTGACGCCGGCCGTCGACCACGTGCGCTGCCAACTGACGCTCGACGACTTCCGCGACCTCACCACCGCGATCGCCCGCTGCCGGCGGTTGCTGGACCTCGACGCCGATCCCGAAGCCGTGGTGGACGCGCTGACCGCCGATCCGGAGCTGGCACCGGTGGTGAAAAAGGCCCCGGGGCAACGGGTTCCGCGCACTGTCGACGAGGCCGAGCTCGCCGTGCGCGCCGTGCTCGGCCAACAGGTGTCGACCAAGGCGGCGAGAACACACGCGGGCAGGCTGGTCGCGGCCTACGGGAGCCCCATCAAGGATCCCGCGGGCGCACTGACCCACACCTTCCCGTCCGTCGAACAGCTGGCGGAGATCGATCCGATCCACCTGGCGGTCCCCACGGCCCGGCAACGAACGCTCGCCGCGCTGGTCGCGGGGCTCGCCGACGGAAGCATCGTCCTGGACGCGGGCAGCGATTGGGACAGCGCCCGCGCGCAGCTGCTGGCGCTGCCGGGCGTCGGTCCCTGGACCGCGGAGGTGATCGCGATGCGCGCGCTGGGCGATCCGGACGCCTTTCCCGCCAGCGACCTCGGACTCCGCTTGGCCGCAGAGGAACTCGGGTTGCCCGCGGATCAGCGAAGGCTCGTCGAACGCAGCGCGCGTTGGCGGCCCTGGCGCTCCTACGCCACCCAGCATCTCTGGACCACCCTCGAGCATCCGGTAAACCATTGGCCACCACTGGAGGTCGCATGATCCGCTACCGCACGATCGACAGCCCGATCGGGTTCCTGACCCTGGCGGGGCACGGGTCGGTTCTGACGAATCTGCGAATGGTCGACCAGACCTACGAACCCGACCGCGCGGACTGGGCGCCCGATCCCCGGGCCTTCGACGACGCCGTCGAACAACTGGTCGCGTACTTCGCTGGCGAGCGCACCGAGTTCGACATCCAGCTCGAGCTGGGTGGCACCGAGTTCCAGCGGCGGGTATGGAAGGCGCTGTTGACGATCCCGTACGGCGAGACCCGTTCGTACGGGGAAATCGCCGAGCAGATCGGGGCCCCGGGATCCGCGCGGGCCGTCGGCTGGGCCAACGGCCACAATCCGATCGCCATCGTCGTCCCCTGCCACCGGGTGATCGGCGCCAATGGAAGCCTGACCGGGTTCGGTGGCGGCCTCGACCGAAAACGCACACTGCTCGAATTGGAAAAGCGTAGCGAGAATTTGACGCTATTCGATTAATGGCGAATGCAAAAACACCCCCGTTGCCGGGGGTGTTTTTGTATATGTTCGGCGGTGTCCTACTTTTCCACCCGAGTGGGCAGTATCATTGGCGCTGACAGGCTTAGCTTCCGGGTTCGGGATGGGACCGGGCGTTTCCCTGTCGCTGTGGCCGCCGTAACTCTATTACGGAACTCTATTTTGTTGGTGTATTGGTGGGGGGTGTGGTGCGCCACGACATTTCTGTCAGGCGCTGGAATGTGGTTGCGAGTTGTTGTGTTTGGTAAGTTTTCGGCCGGTTAGTGCCAGTTCCCTGCACCCATTGCTGGGCTTCTAGGTCTGGCCTATCGAACCCGTGTTCTGCGGGGGGCCTTATCCCTCTAAAAGGGTGAGAAACCTGATCTTGGAGAAGGTTTCCCGCTTAGATGCTTTCAGCGGTTATCCTGTCCGAACGTAGCTATCCAGCGGTGCCCCTGGTGGGACAACTGGTGCACTAGAGGTTCGTCCGTCCCGGTCCTCTCGTACTAGGGACAGGTTTCCTCAAGTTTCTGACGCGCGCGGCGGATAGAGACCGAACTGTCTCACGACGTTCTAAACCCAGCTCGCGTGCCGCTTTAATGGGCGAACAGCCCAACCCTTGGGACCTGCTCCAGCCCCAGGATGCGACGAGCCGACATCGAGGTGCCAAACCATCCCGTCGATATGGACTCTTGGGGAAGATCAGCCTGTTATCCCCGGGGTACCTTTTATCCGTTGAGCGACACCCCTTCCACTCGGGGGTGCCGGATCACTAATCCCGACTTTCGTCCCTGCTTGACTTGTAAGTCTCGCAGTCAAGCTCCCTTGTGCATTTACACTCGCCACCTGATTGCCGTCCAGGTTGAGGGAACCTTTGGGCGCCTCCGTTACATTTTAGGAGGCAACCGCCCCAGTTAAACTACCCGCCAGGCACTGTCCGTGAACCCGATAAGGGTTCGACGTTAGGTGTCCAATACGATCAGAGTGGTATTTCAACAACGACTCCGCCCCAACTGGCGTTGGGGTTTCACAGTCTCCCACCTATCCTACACAAACCGTACCGAACACCAATACCAAGTTGTAGTGAAGGTCCCGGGGTCTTTTCGTCCTGCCGCGCGTAACGAGCATCTTTACTCGTAGTGCAATTTCGCCGAGTCTATGGTTGAGACAGTCGAGAAGTCGTTACGCCATTCGTGCAGGTCGGAACTTACCCGACAAGGAATTTCGCTACCTTAGGATGGTTATAGTTACCACCGCCGTTTACTGGGGCTTAAATTCTCCGCTTCACCCTTGCGGGTTAACGGGTCCTCTTAACCTTCCAGCACCGGGCAGGCGTCAGTCCGTATACATCGTCTTGCGACTTCGCACGGACCTGTGTTTTTAGTAAACAGTCGCTTCTCGCTGGTTTCTGCGACCGGATCCCGCTCCCAGCGCAAGGCTGTTCACGGTATTCCGGCCCCCCTTCTCCCGAAGTTACGGGGGCATTTTGCCGAGTTCCTTAACCATAGTTATCTCGTACGCCTCGGTATGCTCTACCTGACCACCTGTGTCGGTTTGGGGTACGGGCCGTGTGTGTGCTCGCTAGAGGCTTTTCTTGGCAGCAGAGGATCACCGAATTCGCCTCAATCGGCTATGCATCACCTCTCAGGAATATGAGCGACGGATTTGCCTATCGCTCTCCCTACAGGTTTGCCCCAGTATTACCACTGACTGGTACGGCTACCTTCCTGCGTCACCCCATTGCTTGACTACTACCAATCCGGGTCCCACGCAGCCGGCGATCTTCGCACCCCGAAGGGATTGATAGACCACCTTTTGGGTGGTTAGCAGAATTGATTCATCACGGGCGCCCACACACGGGTACGGGAATATCAACCCGTTGTCCATCGACTACGCCTGTCGGCCTCGCCTTAGGTCCCGACTCACCCTGGGCGGACTGGCCTGGCCCAGGAACCCTTGGTCTTACGGCGGGCAAGGTTCTCACTTGCCTTATCGCTACTCATGCCTGCATTCTCACTCCCCCACCCTCCACCACCGGTCACCCGGCGGCTTCGCTGAATGGGGGACGCTCCCCTACCCAACCTTGCGGTTGTCGCGGCTTCGGCGGTGTGCTTGAGCCCCGCTACATTATCGGCGCACAATCACTTGACCAGTGAGCTATTACGCACTCTTTCAAGGGTGGCTGCTTCTAAGCCAACCTCCTGGTTGTCTCTGCGACTGCACATCCTTTCCCACTTAGCACACGCTTTGGGGCCTTAGCCGGCGATCTGGGCTGTTTCCCTTTCGACGTACGGAGCTTATCCCCCGCCGTCTCACTGCCACGCTATACACCACGGCATTCGGAGTTTGGCTGACGTCAGTAACCTAGTAGGGCCCATCGGCCATCCAGTAGCTCTACCTCCGTGGTGAAACACGCAACGCTGCACCTAAATGCATTTCGGGGAGAACCAGCTATCACGGAGTTTGATTGGCCTTTCACCCCTACCCACAACTCATCCCCTCAGTCTTCAACCTAAGTGGGTTCGGGCCTCCACGCGGTCTTACCCGCGCTTCACCCTGGCCATGGGTAGATCACTCCGCTTCGGGTCCAGAACATGCCACTCAAGCGCCCTATTCAGACTCGCTTTCGCTGCGGCTACCCCACACGGGTTAACCTTGCGACATGTCCCTGACTCGCAGGCTCATTCTTCAAAAGGCACGCCATCACCCCACGAGGAGGCTCTGACGGATTGTAGGCACACGGTTTCAGGTACTCTTTCACTCCCCTCCCGGGGTACTTTTCACCATTCCCTCACGGTACTAATCCGCTATCGGTCATCGAGAAGTATTTAGGCTTACCGGGTGGTCCCGGCAGATTCACAGCAGATTCCACGGGCCCGCTGCTACTCGGGAGTTGATACAAGGTAGGTGCCGAGTTTTCGCGTACCGGGCTCTCACCGTCTATGGCGGACCATCCCAGGCCACTTCCGCTAACTACGACACTTTCTGACTACCTCCCAGCCAGGTAGAGCTGAGACGTATCAATCCCACAACCCCGCACACACAACCCCTACCCGGTTACACATGCGTGCGGTTTAGCCATGTTCCGCGTTCGCTCGCCACTACTGACGGAATCACAATTGTTTTCTTCTCCTACGGGTACTGAGATGTTTCACTTCCCCGCGTTCCCTCCCGCACCCTATATATTCAGATGCGGGTAACACGACATCACTCGTGCTGGGTTTCCCCATTCGGAAATCCTCGGATCAACGCTCGGTTGACAGCTCCCCGAGGCATATCGCAGCCTCCCACGTCCTTCATCGGCTCTCGATGCCAAGGCATCCACCATGCGCCCTTAAGCACTTACAAAACACAAAAACCAAAGAAAAATTACACATTTCAACGAATCCGCCACACTCCATTTCGGAGGCAACGCATTCGTTTAGATGCTCGCAACCACTATCCAGTTCTCAAACACCACACCCCACCACCAAGATGGGGGGACAAGCACTCAATCGATCCGAGTGTTGCCTCAGGGCCCAATAGTGTGTCTGGCAATCATTTGCTGTTGTGCACCCGGCCCCGCCCACTACAGGCGAGAACCCCTCACGGCTTGCACCCCACCAATTGGGGTGCTTTTCGTGGTGCTCCTTAGAAAGGAGGTGATCCAGCCGCACCTTCCGGTACGGCTACCTTGTTACGACTTCGTCCCAATCGCCGATCCCACCTTCGACAGCTCCCTCCCAAAGGGTTAGGCCACTGGCTTCGGGTGTTACCGACTTTCATGACGTGACGGGCGGTGTGTACAAGGCCCGGGAACGTATTCACCGCAGCGTTGCTGATCTGCGATTACTAGCGACTCCGACTTCACGGGGTCGAGTTGCAGACCCCGATCCGAACTGAGACCGGCTTTAAAAGGATTCGCTTAACCTTGCGGCATCGCAGCCCTTTGTACCGGCCATTGTAGCATGTGTGAAGCCCTGGACATAAGGGGCATGATGACTTGACGTCATCCCCACCTTCCTCCGAGTTGACCCCGGCAGTCTCTCACGAGTCCCCGCCATTACGCGCTGGCAACATGAGACAAGGGTTGCGCTCGTTGCGGGACTTAACCCAACATCTCACGACACGAGCTGACGACAGCCATGCACCACCTGCACACAGGCCACAAGGGAACCGACATCTCTGCCGGCGTCCTGTGCATGTCAAACCCAGGTAAGGTTCTTCGCGTTGCATCGAATTAATCCACATGCTCCGCCGCTTGTGCGGGCCCCCGTCAATTCCTTTGAGTTTTAGCCTTGCGGCCGTACTCCCCAGGCGGGGTACTTAATGCGTTAGCTACGGCACGGATCCCAAGGAAGGAAACCCACACCTAGTACCCACCGTTTACGGCGTGGACTACCAGGGTATCTAATCCTGTTCGCTCCCCACGCTTTCGCTCCTCAGCGTCAGTTACTGCCCAGAGACCCGCCTTCGCCACCGGTGTTCCTCCTGATATCTGCGCATTCCACCGCTACACCAGGAATTCCAGTCTCCCCTGCAGTACTCCAGTCTGCCCGTATCGCCCGCACGCTCACAGTTAAGCCGTGAGATTTCACGAACAACGCGACAAACCACCTACGAGCTCTTTACGCCCAGTAATTCCGGACAACGCTCGCACCCTACGTATTACCGCGGCTGCTGGCACGTAGTTGGCCGGTGCTTCTTCTGCAGGTACCGTCACTTGCGCTTCGTCCCTGCTGAAAGAGGTTTACAACCCGAAGGCCGTCATCCCCCACGCGGCGTCGCTGCATCAGGCTTGCGCCCATTGTGCAATATTCCCCACTGCTGCCTCCCGTAGGAGTCTGGGCCGTATCTCAGTCCCAGTGTGGCCGGACACCCTCTCAGGCCGGCTACCCGTCGTCGCCTTGGTAGGCCGTCACCCCACCAACAAGCTGATAGGCCGCGGGCCCATCCCACACCGCAAAAGCTTTCCACCCCAAGGCATGCGCCTCGGGGTCCTATCCGGTATTAGACCCAGTTTCCCAGGCTTATCCCGAAGTGCAGGGCAGATTACCCACGTGTTACTCACCCGTTCGCCACTCGAGTACCCCCGAAGGGGCCTTTCCGTTCGACTTGCATGTGTTAAGCACGCCGCCAGCGTTCGTCCTGAGCCAGGATCAAACTCTCCAAACAAAAACCCCTCGATAACGAGGTGAATTTACAATCAGAGAAAATCTGACCTAACAAAAGACACCAATATTACTGGCATCAAAAAACGACCATACCCACACACGGGGGGTGCAAGTATGGTCAAAAACAACAACAAAATAAAAAGACCAAACACACTATTGAGTTCTCAAACAACACTCACGCTTGTCTTCGCCCGCTTCCGGGCAACCCTGCCAGCTTAATACCGGTCTGGCGGAGGCGTCAAGCCCCAGTTTTGGCCATCTCATGGTGGTGACCGCTGCGGGGCAGCCGTGCCAGGCTAGTACCGATCCGGCGAGGGAGTCAAGCCCCGGTTTCGGCCATCTTCGTGAGGTGACCGCCCTTGTGGGGCACTGACTTTGACTACTCTACCCGCTCGATCTCCGCTCCCAAAATCGCGAGGTTTTCCACGAACAACGGGTAGCCGCGATCGATGTGAAAGACGTCGTGAACCTCGGTGTCGCCGTCGGCGACCAGCCCCGCCAGCACCAGGCCGGCGCCGGCCCGGATGTCCGAGCACCAGACCGGCGCGCTGGAAAGTTGCGGCAGGCCACGCACGACGGCGTGGTGCCCGTCGGTGCGAGCGTCGGCGCCCAGCCGGATCATCTCCTCGACGAACCGGAAGCGCGCCTCGAACACGTTCTCGGTGATCATCGAGGTGCCGTCGGCGATCGATGCCAGCGCGATCGCCATGGGCTGCAGGTCAGTGGGAAAACCGGGGAACGGCAGCGTCGCCACGTTGACGGCCTTCGGGCGCTCGTACTGGGCGACCCGGAAGCTGTTGTCGGTCTGGGTGACGGTCGCACCGGCGTCGTGCAGCTTGTGCAGCACCACCTGCAGGTGGGCCGGGTCGACGCCGGTGACCTTGATGTCGCCCCGGGTCATCGCGGCGGCGATACCCCACGTGGCGGCGACGATGCGGTCCCCGATCACCCGATGCTCGGTGGGGTGCAGCCGCGGGACGCCGGTGATCGTCATGGTCGGCGATCCCGCGCCTTCGATCTGCGCGCCCATCTGGTTCAGCATCGTGCACAGGTCCACCACGTCCGGTTCGCGCGCCGCGTTGTGAATCGTGGTGACGCCCTCCGCGACGACGGCGGCCATCAGGATGTTCTCGGTGGCCCCCACCGAGGGGAACTCCAGCTGAATTTCCGCGCCGCGCAACGTTTCTGCCTGAGCAACCACGCACCCGTGCTCGATGTTGCACTGCGCGCCCAGCTGCCGCAGGCCGGCCTGATGCATGTCCAGCGGCCGGGAACCGATCGCGTCACCGCCCGGCAGCGCGACCCTGGCGCGCTTGCACCGGCCGACAAGTGGCCCGAGCACGCAAACGGAAGCGCGGAACTGTCGCACCGCGGCGAAGTCGGCGTCGTACTTGGGTTCGTCGGGCGAGGTGATGCGGGCGACGTCGCCGTCGAGTTCGACGGTGGCGCCCAGGCCGCGCAATACCTCCGCCATCAGCGGAACGTCGAGGATGTCCGGGCAGTTGGTGATGGTGCTGGTGCCCTCGGCCAGCAGGGTCGCCGCCATCAGCTTGAGCACGCTGTTCTTGGCGCCCCCCACAGCGACTTCGCCTGACAACCGGGTACCGCCGGTCACCACGAATCGCTCAGCCACCCGCGTCAGTCTAGTGAAGCGGTATCGGCTTGTCAGTCAAGCTCGCTTGACGACGATGCACTCCGCGGAGCGGAGTGAGGAGAAGTCAAGCAATCGATCGCGGCCGCCTGCCGAGTACCGTTTGGCTCATGGCGATACACCTGACCCGCATCTATACGCGAACCGGCGACGACGGAACGACGGGATTGAGCGATTTCTCACGGGTCTCCAAAAACGACCCGCGCCTGGTGGCGTACGCGGACTGTGACGAGGCCAACTCCGCGATCGGCGTCGCGATCGCCCTCGGCCAACCCGACGAGGAAATCGCCGGCGTGCTGCGCCAGATCCAGAACGACTTGTTCGACGCCGGTGCAGATCTCTCCACCCCCGTGGTGGAGAACCCCGAACATCCCCCGCTGCGGGTCGCCCAGTCCTACGTCGATCGGCTCGAGGCGTGGTGCGACAAATATAATGAGCCCCTGCCGGCGCTGAATTCCTTTGTGCTGCCCGGCGGTTCGCCGTTGTCGGCGCTGTTGCACGTCGCCCGCACCGTGGTGCGCCGCGCCGAGCGCTCGGCGTGGTCCGCGCTCGATTCCCACCCCGACGGGGTCAGCGTGCTGCCGGCCAAATACCTGAACCGGCTGTCGGACCTGCTGTTCATCCTGGCCCGGTCGGCCAACCCCGACGGGGACGTGCTGTGGCGGCCCGGCGGCGGCGCCGCGAACCCGTAGGCGGCATCGAGTCTGCGCACTGACCGCATTCCTGTCCTGGCTGGAGTCGCGGCCCTCACCGCGCGCCCGCCGCCGCAGCGTCTAGCGCCGA
>NZ_LZKK01000238.1 GCF_001672815.1 Mycobacterium sp. E796
CGAAAGCCTAGGACAAGCCCCGGCGGAAACTATCGGCTGATCAGGATGGGCCCCGTCGGCGGCGGTGCGGCGTGCACGTCATGGTCGAGCGTGGCGTCGACCAGGCGGTCGTCGGGCAGGCGCGGGGTCCCCGCAACCGCGCACTGCACCCACAGCTTGACCCGCACCACCGGGCGGCGCAGCCGCCGTTCCCGCTGCAGTGCGCGCCGCATCTTGTCCGGCTGGGTGGTGTAGCGCCACCGGGCCCACGGGGCGTGCGGACGCGACAATCGGATCGCCCCGATGACCAGCAGCACGACGATGAACATGCCCAGCAAACCCGTCCACACCTTGCCCTTCAGCACCACCACCACGGCCAGCGGCAGGGTGAACACCAGCTCACCGGCCACCCCGGCGCGCAGCACCACCGCGTCGGCGCCGTGCCAGAACGGCAGGAAGAACATCAGCGGGTGCAGGCCCATCATCAACAGCCCGGCCACCGCCACCGCCGCGAACACCGCGTCCACCGACGTGCGGCCGTCCTCTTCCCAATAGACGTCGGACAGGTGCAGGATCAACGCGTACTCGTCGAGGACCAATGCGGCGCCGATCCCGAAAAGGGTTGCCGCCAAGGTGAATTCAGTCTCCTGCCCGCTGACGGACAGGGTCACCAACGTCAACCCCGAGAGCATCACGAGGACCACCCCGAACGCGACGTGGTGGATATGCACTTCCCCGATGTGGACGTTGCGCGGTTGCCACCATCGCGCCGGACGACCGGTTTGGGCGCGATGGCGGATTACCCGCACGCACGTCCGCGTGACGAAAAAGGTCAGGATGAACGCGACCAGGCAGCACAGCAACGGCAGCCGGCCGCGGTCGATGATGTCGTGCGCGAACCAGTGGGCCACCCCGAACACGAACCAGTGGAGCACTCTAGAAACCTACGCCTGCATTTCCGGGCAACGCGGAAGCCGCGCTGTGACGCGTTGCGGACCCCGGCACCCATTACGCTGTTCTGCGACATGAGTAGATGGCGGGCGCCCGGCGCGGGCTTCGTAACGGAACGTGGCCCCGGGCGGGTATTGCTGTGGTGCCTGGCCTGGCTGGCCGCGGCCGCGGCGATGTACTACGTGGCCGTGGACCTGTTCGCGCATATCCCGTACCGCATCGACATCGACGTCTATCAGATGGGCGGGCAGGCCTGGCTGGACAACCACCCCCTCTACCGCGGCGACGTGAAGTTCCACACACCGATCGGGCTGAACCTGCCGTTCACCTATCCCCCGCTGGCCGCCATCGTCTTCTGCCCGTTCTCCTGGCTGCACATGCCGGCGGCCAGCGTGGCGATCACGGTGTTGACGCTGGTGCTGCTGATCGTCTCGACCACGATCCTGCTGACCGGCCTGGACGTGTGGAGCACGTCGGCCGTGCTGGGCGGCCCGGCGTGGCTGCGCCGGCTGTGGTTGGCGGTGCTCATCACGGCCGCGGCCACCACCTGGCTGGAGCCGGTGGTTTCCAACTTCGCGTTCGGCCAGATCAACGTCGTGCTGATGACGCTGGTGATCGCCGACTGCGTGCCGCGCCGCACGCCGTGGCCGCGCGGGGTGCTGCTGGGGCTGGGCATCGCGCTGAAACTCACCCCGGCGGTTTTCCTGCTCTACTTCCTGCTGCGCCGCGACAACCGCGCGGCCCTGACGGCCATGGCGTCGTTCGTGGCGATGACCCTGCTGGGCTTCGTGCTGGCCTGGAGCGATTCGTGGGAGTACTGGACCCGCACCGTCCACCACACCGACCGGATCGGTGAGGCCGCGCTGAACACCGACCAAAACATCGCGGGCACCCTGGCCCGGCTGGGACTCGACGAGCACGAGCGGTTCCCGCTCTGGGTCGCCGCGTGCCTGCTGGTGCTGGCGGCGACGATCTGGGCGATGCGGCGGGTGCTGCGGGCAGACGAGCCCATCATGGCGGTGATCTGCGTCGCCCTGTTCGGGTTGGTGGTCTCCCCGGTCTCGTGGTCGCACCACTGGGTCTGGGCGCTGCCGACGGTGCTGGTGACCGGGGTGCTGGCCTGGCGGCGCCGCAACGTCGCGCTGGGCGTGCTCAGCGTCATCGGGGTGGCGCTGATGAGGTGGACGCCGATCGACCTGTTGCCCAAGCACCACGAGACGACCGCGAACTGGTGGCGCCAACTCGTGGGGGCGTCCTACGTGTGGTGGGCCCTGGCGGTCATCGTCGTGGCCGGGTTGACCGTCACCGCGCGGGTGACAGCGCGGGATTCGGCAACGCGCCCGCTGACGCCCGTGTCAGCCGCGAGCTAGACCCATGGTGGCGACCCGCTTCGCCCGGCTACGCCGCGCTCGCGATCGCCACTACCCCCAACGGTGGCGACCCGCTTCGCCCGGCTACGCCGCGCTCGCGATCGCCACTAGCCGACGGCGGTCTCGGGGATACGCGCCGCCTCATCGGTCGGTTCGGCGCCGTTGCGGCGCTCCTTGATGCTGGCCGCGTAGATGTCGACGTACTCCTGCCCGGAGAGCCGCATCAGCTCGTAGATCACCTCGTCGGTGACGGCCCGCTCGATGAAGCGGTTGCCGGCCATGCCCTCGAACCGGGAGAAGTCCATCGGCTTGCCGAACCGGACGGTGACGCGCCCGAAGCGCAGCATCGTGGTGCCCGGCGGGTTGACCACATTGGTGCCGATCATCGCCACCGGGATCACCGGGACGCCGGTGTGGAGCGCGAGGCGCGCCAGCCCGGTCTTGCCCTTGTACAGCCGGCCGTCGGGCGAACGGGTGCCCTCGGGGTACATGCCCAGCAGCTTGCCCTGCTTCAGCACCTGCTCGGCGGTGTTGAGCGCGGCCTGGGCGGCGTCGGCGTCGGTGCGGTCGATCGGCACCTGGCCTACGGCGGTGAAGAACCACCGGCTGAACCAGCCCTTCAGGCCGGTGCCGGTGAAATATTCGGACTTCGCCAGGAAGGTGATCCGGCGACGGACCACCAGCGGCAGGAAGAAGCTGTCCATCACGGCGAGGTGGTTACTCGCCAGGATCGCCGGTCCGGAAGTCGGAACGTATTCCAGCCCTTCAACTTTCGGTCGGCCGAGCAGGGACAGCAACGGGCCCAGCAGGACGTACTTGAATAGCCAGTACCACATGGCCCTCCCTCTCGCTCCCGCCACCCGCAGTGTTCTGGCCAACTGTACCGATACCCGGCGCAAGGGACCACCTTGTCCGCGGGCGGGTCACTCCTCGACGGTGACCGGGATGGGCTGGTATCGAGTCTTGACGGTGCCGTCACCGTCGGGGGGCTCCGCGCCGGGGCCGCCCGGCGACCCCTCGGGTGGCGGTGTCGGCGAACGGTCGATGTCGTTGACGATCCCGCGGATCACCTCAAGCAGGGCGATGCTGTGGTCGGCGATCACGGTGAGCAACGGGTGCTGGTCACCGGTCGCCAACGCGGCGAGCGCGCACACCGGGCACCACACCTGCTGGCACTTGCCGGTCCCGACGCCGCCGCCCGCCGTCAACGCCGCCGCCGTGCGCACCGCCGGGTCGATCCCGTCCAGGATCGCCTGGGCCAGCCTGCGCAACTCCGGACCGATGTCGGAATGAGCCCCACTCACTTAGGCCACACCTCCGGATCCGGTCGAAAGCGAACAGTCAGCTCACCGCCCCGCAGATGCGCGTCGAGCACCGTGCAGCGCCGCAGCACCGACGCCAACCGAACCCTGCGCCGCAACCCTCCAGCGCTGATTATCAGGTCGTCGTCGACTCGGCCCAACGAAAGTCCTCCGGGATCAAGTTGGGGCAACGTTAGCCGCATACGGTATATCGACCCAAGCCCCGACCCGGATTCCAGGTCCACGAGGGGCCGCAGCGGCCCCGGCGGCGCCGCCCCGCCGCGTCGCCGGGCGCTGTCGAGCAGCGCGCCCAGCGCCTTGGGGCCGATCGGCTCGCCGGACAGGTGCGGGGTGAGCACCAGCGCCACGTCGCCGATGGTGGCGTCGAGTTCGTCGAGCACGACGCGTTGTTCGGCGATGCGCTCGGCGTACCAGTAGAACGCGGGGTGCTCCGGCAGGTTGCGGTACTCGTAGGACTCGTCCTCGGTCAGAACTTGGTTGACGATCAGCTCCTCGACCCGCACCCCCATCAGCGCCAGCGAACCCAGCGTGCGCACCGCCTCGGCCGCCACCACCCGCTCGGGGGTGAGCACCAGGTGCGCGGTGACGAGATCCCCGTCGGTCAGCAACTCGCTGAGCCGATCGACGCTGGCACTGATGCGCTCCAGCAGCTCGACGATCGCGCCCGAGCGGGCGTCGTCGGCGGCGATTGACAGCCTGCGGTGCCGGGGCCACGCGCGTTCCACGTACAGCCCGAAGGTTGCGGGCAGGGTCAGCATGCGCAACGCATCCGCGGTCGAGGCGCAATCGACGACGATGCGGTCCCAGCGCCCCGAGGCCGCGAGCTCCCCGACCGCGTAGAGGCCCAGCACTTCCTGGACGCCCGGCAACGCCGAAAGTTCTTCGGGCGCAATGGTGCTCAACTCGGAGTCGGGAAACCGGCCGTTCAACGTGCTGACCACGTCGTGCCACCGGGCCTCCAGCAGTGCCAGGGTGTCCAGCGCCAGCGCGTCGAGGAAACCGCCGCCCGCCTCCGCGTCATCGGCGAGCACCCGCACCAGCTCGCCCTGGCCGCTGGGCGGAACCGGGACACCGAGCACGTCGCCCAGCGAGTGCGCCTGGTCGGTCGACACCACCAGCACCCGCTGCCCCATGCCCGCATCGCAGACCGCGGTGGCAGCTGCCAGGGTGGACTTTCCTACCCCGCCCTTCCCAACGAACAGGCTGATCCGGGCCGGGGTGGCGCTGGACTCACTCAGCCTCGACTCGTTTCTTTAGATCCTTCAACGCGGTGTCGGTCAGGCGCCGCTCGGCCTTCCGCTTGAGCAATCCGATCATCGGGATGGCCAGGTCGACCGAGAGTTCATAGGTGACGTCGGTGCCGGATCCCTTGGGCGCCAAGCGATACGAGCCCTCGAGCGCGCGCAGCAGCGAGCTGGAGACCAGGGTCCAGCTCAGCGACTGGCGGTCCTTGGGCCACTTGTAGGACATCACCATGGTGTCCTTGATGACCCCGGCGTCCATCACGAATCGCACCGTCTTCGGGTAGCCGTCGGCGCCCCGCTCCTGCACCTCGGCTTCCTTGTATTCCGAGATCCACTCGGGGTACGAATCGATGTCGGCGATCACCTCCAGGACCGTGCCCGGATCGGCGTCGATGTGGATGGTCTGCGTCGTCTTCTCCGCCACCTGGCTGATGCCCTCTCTCCCGCAAGCGAGTAAGCCCCGTACGCACAGGACTACCCCGGCCTCCGGGGCGAAACGGTACTCCTACCGCCCAACCTTGATCCGGTTAAGCTACCGGAGAAACACCGACCGGACGCGAACGTTCCGCCGTCCGTTTGACCTCGAACGCCATTTTCTTTCCCGCCACCCGACGGCGGTGCGTCATCTTCGCCAAGTTCAACTTTGCCAGCTGCCAGGCCGCCACGCCGGTCGGTTCGGCGTGCAGGAAGTAATGCAGCACCACCCCGTCCAGCGACGGCTCGAGCCAGATCTCCATGGTGCCGGTCAGTGCGCCGGTGACCGTCCACCGGATCCCCTTCTCGGCGCGGTCCTCGACGACCTGCAGCCGCAGGTCCGGCCACCATCGGCGCCACGACGACGGGTCGGCGACCACGGCGCCCACCCGCGCGCCGTCGGCGGCGACGAACGTCTGGTCGGCGATCTGAATGCTGTTCACCGCCATAGCTTCACACACCGATCCGGATCGCCCGCGTGTAGGCAGCCGGCGCGACGCCGCAAGCTTCGTGGCGGCCCGGCCGACCTCAGCCATGCTGCACAAATTTGCGGATTAGGCTGGGCAACAGCAAGCCGGCCTCGCAAAGGGCGGGCAACGTCACTATCAATCGAGGTCACCAGAGTGCGTGAGTACAGCGTCCCCGCCCGCTTTACCGTCGGCGAGCACGAAAACGTCGCGGCCATGGTCTTCGAGCACGAGCGCGACGACCCCAGCTTCGTCATCTTCCAACGGCAGATCGACGGGGTTTGGACCGATGTCACCTGCGCCGAGGCCGCCAAGCACGTGCGTGCCGCGGCGCTAGGCCTGATCTCCCTCGGGGTGCAGGCCGGCGACCGGGTGTCCATCTTTTCTGCCACCCGCTACGAGTGGGCGATCCTGGACCTCGCGATCCTGGCGGTGGGTGCGGTCACTGTGCCGATCTACGAGACGTCGTCGGCCGAGCAGGTGCGCTGGGTGCTGCAGGACTCGGCAGCAGTGGTGGCCTTCGCCGAGACCGACGCCCACGCCGCCATGGTCACCGAGCTCACCGCCGAACTGCCCGAGCTGCGCCGGGTGCTGCACATCGACGGTTCGGGCCCCAAGGCGCTCGAGCAGCTCGTCGAGGCCGGCGCCGACGTCGAGCCGGCCGAGTTGACCGCCCGGCTGGACGCGCTGCGCGCGGACGACCCGGCAACCCTGATCTACACCTCGGGCACCACCGGGCGGCCCAAGGGCTGCCAGCTCACCCATTCCAACCTGCTCTACGAGAGCCGGGGCGCCAAGGAATGCCTGCCGACCCTGCTGAACGAGGGGCAGCGGCTGCTGGTCTTCCTGCCGCTGGCCCACGTGCTGGCCCGGTCGCTCACCTTGTCCGCGTTCGCGAACAAGGTGACGGTCGGATTTACCAGCGACATCAAGAACCTGCTGCCGATGTTCGCGGTGTTCAAGCCGACGGTGGTGGTGTCGGTGCCGCGGGTGTTCGAGAAGGTCTACAACACCGCCGAGCAGAACGCCGCCAACGACGGCAATGGCCGGATCTTCGCGATGGCCGTGCAAACCGCGGTCGACTGGAGCCAGGCCCACGCCGACGGCGGGCGACCGGGCCTGCTGCTGCGGGCCCGGCACGCCCTGTTCGACCGGCTGGTCTACCACAAGCTGCGCGCGGCGCTGGGCGGCGACTGCCACGCGTCCGTCTCGGGTGGCGCGCCGCTGGGCGCGCGGCTGGGCCACTTCTACCGCGGGGTGGGCCTGACCATCCACGAGGGCTACGGCCTGACCGAGACCAGCTCGGCCATCACGGTCAACCAGGTCGGCAACGTCAAGATCGGGACCGTCGGAACGTTGTTGCCCGGCAACAGCATGCGCATCGCCGAGGACGGCGAGCTGTTGGTGCGCGGCGGCGTGGTGTTCAGCGGCTACTGGCACAACGAGCAGGCCACCCGCGACGCGTTCACCGACGGCTGGTTCAAGACCGGCGACCTGGGCGCGCTGGACGAGGACGGCTTCCTGAAGATCACCGGCCGCAAGAAGGAGATCATCGTGACCGCCGGCGGCAAGAACGTCGCCCCCGCGGTGCTCGAGGACCAGCTGCGGGCGCACCCGCTGATCAGCCAGGCCATGGTGGTGGGCGACGCCAAGCCGTTCATCGGCGCGCTGATCACCATCGACCTCGAGGCGTTCGGCCCCTGGAAGGAGCGCAACCACAAGCCGGCCGACGCGTCCGTCGGCGATCTGGCCACCGACCCCGACCTGTTCGCCGAGATCGACGCGGCCGTCAAGAACGCCAACCTGGCGGTGTCGCACGCGGAGTCGATCCGCAAATTCCGCATCCTGCCGGTGGACTTCACCGAGGACACCGGTGAGCTGACGCCGACGATGAAGGTCAAGCGCAACGTGGTGGCCGAGAAGTTCGCCTCCGACATCGAATCGATCTACGAGAAGGATTAACCGCGAGCAGACGCAAAAGCCCCCATTTCGGCGCGGAAACGGGGGCTTTTACGTCTGGTGGCCACAGCTAGGCGCGCAGCAGGTCGCCCAGCCGCGTCGCCAGCGTGTCCCAGCGCCACTGGGACGTCACCCACTCGCGGCCGGCCGCGCCCATCGCGGCGGCCCGCTCCGGATCGGCCAGCAACTCGCCGACGGCCTCGGCGACCTCGTCCACCGAGCGGCCGTCGACCACCAGCCCAGTCTTGTTGTGCCGCACGGTTTCCGGGGCTCCGCCCGACAGGCCGGCGATGACGGGCACGCCCGTCGCCGAGGCCTCCAGGTAGACGATGCCCAGGCCCTCGACGTCCATGCCGGCGCCGCGGGTGCGGCATGGCATCGCGAAGACATCGGCCAGCGCGTGGTGGGCGGGCAGTTCGTCGGCCGGCACACCACCGGTGAACGTCACGTGCTCGGCCACGCCGCAGTCGGTGGCCAGCTTGCGCAGCGCGTCCAGGTACGGCCCGCCGCCGACGATGACCAGCGCCGCCCCGCCCACCCGCCGCCGGATCGAGGGCAGCGCCTTGATCAGGGCGTCCTGGCCCTTGCGCGGCACCAGCCGTGACAGGCACAGCACGATCGGCCGCTCGCCGAGCCCGTAGCGGGCGCGCAGCTCGGCCCGGGCGGCCGGGTCGGGCCGGAACCGGTCGGTGTCCACGCCGGGCGGCAGGTATTCCAGCCTCGCCTCGGGGCCGAAGGCCGACGCGAAGCGCGACCGGGTGTAGCGGCTCACGAACGTGACGACGTCGGCGCCGTCGCCGATACGACGCAGCACCGACCGCGCGACCGGAAGCATCGACCAGCCGACCTCGTGGCCGTGCGTGCTGGCCAGCACCCGCGTCGCCCCCGCCTGCCGGGCGCGCGGCGCCAGCAGTGCCAGCGGCGCGGCCGCGCCGAACCAGACGGTGTCGATCCCGTGCTCACCGATCAGCCGGCGCATCCGCCCGTCCACCGCCGGGCCCGGCAGCATGAGGGTGCCCGGGTGGCGCACCACCCGGTACCCGGCCGCCTCGGCGGCGTCGTCAAAGGCGTCGGCGCCCTTCCATTGCGGCGCGTACACCAGCACGGAGTGCGAGCCGGCGCCCGCCAGCCGCCCGACGAATTCGCCGAGGTAGGACTGGATGCCGCCCGGGCGGGGCGGAAAGTCGTTGGTTACCAGCAGAACCCGGCTCACCTGCGTAGGCTAGCGGGCCGCCCACTGGTGCCAGTGCACCAGCAGCCCGGCGGGGTCGGTGTCGAGGACAGCGTGCACGGCGGTGGGCACGTCGGTGTGCCCCACACCGCAGCTGGCGAGGTACAAGTCGCGCAGCTTGGGCGCCCCGTAGGTGTCGGCCACGAACCGGGCGAACCACCACGCGCGGTCATACGCCAGCGAGCGCTGCGGCCCCGGCGCCTCCAGATCGGCATCGGTCGGCAGCGAGAGCGGCACCGGCAACGCATCGGCGGGCACCGGGGTCTGCGGCCGGGCGACGAAATCGGCCACCCCCTCGGTGAGCCACTCGGGCGCGTCCGACGTGGTGTAAGGGCGGGCGGCGTAGTGAAAAAGCTCGTGCGTCAAGACAATTCGCAGCGCGCCCTCGTTCATGTTGGCGGCGCCCGGCGCAAACACGATCCGTTGGCCGAGCACCACCCGGTGCACGGGGTCGACGCGCTCGGCGACCGTCACGGCCGCGATGTCGGCCCACTGCGACGGCGGTCCCCCGCCGGCCGCGGCGCGAAACTGTTCGTCGGAGCCGGCGACGAGCACGGAGATCTCGCGCGGCCAGTCGACACCCCAGAAGGCCTCCACCGCCTTGATGGCGGTGCCGATGTTGTTCGCCACCCGGGACAGCAGCCGGTCGCTGGCCGGGCCGCCCAGGCCGACCAGGCGGACGGTGCGGTCGCCCACCACCAACGATTTCGCCCCGGCGCCGGCCTGGCTGCGCGCAGGCGTGACCAGTTGCGCGTGTCTTGCCTTGCTGTCGGCGGCCTGGTCGAAGGGCACGGCCGCGGCCACAATCAGCTCGAGGGCAAACACCCAGGCCAGCAGGATCGGCAGCCGCCGACGCCAGGCGGGACGGTCAGTAGCGGCGGGCGTCGTGGACTGGGCCTGCGGCATTCATCGGAACCACCCGCACCGGCTGGCCGTAGGTGGAGGAATGGATCACCATGCCGTCACCGACGTAAAGGCCGCTGTGTGACGCGTCGTTATAGAAGGTCACCACGTCGCCGGGCTGCAGATCCGACAGCGCCACCGGCTGACCGCCCTGGGCCTGTGCCTGGCTGGAGTGCGGCAGCGAAATGCCGGCCTGCTGGAACGCCCACATCACCAAACCGGAGCAGTCGAAACCGCCGGGTGCGGCACCGCCCCACACATAGGGCGAGCCGACCTGGGTCAGCGCGGCCTGCACGACGGTCGCGCGGTCACCGCCGCCCACACCGCCGCCGGGCGCCATTCCGGGCACCCCGGGACCTGGCATTCCGGGCATCATCGCGCTGATCGGCGGAGCGTCGGCGGGCGGCGCGCCGGGTGGCGCCGCGTCCGGTGCGGGCGCGCCCGGAGCCGGGAGACCCGCCGGGATCGGCCCGGGGTCGGCGAGCGCGGTGCGCTGTTGCGGCGTCAGGGATACGTATTGCGACTTGACGACGGCGATCTGCACCTGCAGCTGGCTCTGCTTGGACTGCAGGCTCGCCCGTACCGCCGCGGCCTGCTCGGCCGCGCTCTTCGCGTCGGCGGCAGACTTGGCGGATGCCTGCTCGGCCTTGGCGGCCTGCTCACCGGCGATGCGGTAGTTCGCCATCTGCGTGCGCATCTGGGTCGCCATCAGCCGTTGCACCGCAAGCTTGTCGATCAGGCCCTGGGGCGACCCCGCGGTCAGCATGGCCTCCATGCCGTCGACGCGGCCACCCATGTACTGCGCGGCGGCGAGCTTGTTTACGGCGCCCTGGAAGGCGGCCAGGCGGGCCTTCGCCGAATCCACCGCGGCCTGGTCATCGGCGTGCTTCTTCTCCGCCGCCTGCTGGGCCGCCAGCTTTTGGTTGAGGTCAAGCTGTGCGGTGTGCATCGCCTCGGTGGTCTGCTCGGCCTGACGCGACAGCTGGTTGAGTTTTGCCAGCGCGTCCTCGGCTGGATCGGCCGAGGAATTCGCGGCAAAAGTCCCCGCGAAGACGGTCAAGCCCGCTAACGTCCCGAGAGCAGAACGTGTGATGACACGCGCACGCGGGTACCTACTAGCGAAGCTCAAAATTGCATCCTTAAACGGCCTAGGACGGCGGATGCCTGGCACTGCCGGCGCGCCGTCGGACGAGTTTAGGTCTCAAACAGGTTACGAAACGATATCGACGTTTGTCCAAGCGGGATCGTTAAGAAATCGGAAAGATTTCTGGCCTTACTTTGTGAATGATGGCAATCCCCTAAGACGGTCCAGCGGTTTTGGCGCACAAGGCAATTAAGCTACACCAGATCCGCGGCCGCGATGAATCGGCACTAGACGCAACCGCGGCGCCAGCCCGACCTCCGCGAGCACCTCGAGTGCTTCCCGCTCGTCCTGCAACAAAGTCTCCGGCACCCCGAGCAGGACGCTGACCACGCAGTCGCGGCAGCCCGGGCCGCGCACCGCGCAGTCGTCACAATCGATCACCACCGGCGCCGCCGCCCCGTCGGGGTGCGCCTTGCCGTTGCCGTATGCCATCAGGTGCCGTCCTCTCGGTCTGGCCTCGTGAAGCTCATACCCGCACGCTAACGACGACCACCGACATGTATCGCCCGTTGCATCCCGCCCGGCGTGGGAACCCCGCGGCTGTCGGTGGACATGCCTAACGTCACCGCCATGGGTGCGAGCGGTGCAACTCAGCTGAGTTTCGCCGACTTGGGCCCGGCCGCCTCCCCGGTCGACGAACTCCCCTTGCGCGAAACGACTTTCGTCGTGGTGGACCTGGAGACCACCGGCGGGCGCACGAAAAGCGCCGACGGCACGCCGTGCGACGCCATCACCGAGATCGGGGCGGTCAAGGTCCGCGGCGGCGTCGTATTGGGCGAGTTCGCCACCCTCGTCGACCCGCAGCGCAGCATCCCGCCCCAGATCGTTCAGCTCACCGGGATCACGACGGCGATGGTGTGCGACGCCCCGACGATCGACGCGGTGCTGCCGATGTTTCTCGAGTTCGCCGGGGGCGCGGTGCTGGTCGCGCACAATGCCGGGTTCGACGTCGGATTCCTGCGGGCCGCCGCACGGCGATGCGACATCGCCTGGCCCCGGCCGCCGGTGCTGTGCACGGTCCGCCTGGCCCGCCGGGTGCTCAGCCGCGAGGAAGCCCCCAGCGTGCGGCTGGCCGCGCTGGCGCGACTGTTCGCCGTCGCCGCGCAGCCGACGCACCGCGCGCTCGACGACGCCCGCGCCACCGTCGAGGTGTTGCACGCCCTCATCGAGCGAGTCGGCAACCAGGGCGTGCACACCTACGCCGACCTGCGCTCCTACCTGCCCGACGTGACGCCGGCCCAGCGCCGCAAAAAGGTGCTGGCCGAGGGGTTGCCGCACCGGCCCGGGGTCTACCTGTTCCGCGGACCGGCGGGCGAGGTGCTCTACGTCGGGACCGCGGTCGACCTGCGTCGACGGGTGGGCCAGTACTTCACCGGCGCCGATCCCCGCGGTCGGATGAAGGAGATGGTCACGCTGGCCGGCGCCGTCGACCACGTCGAATGCGCGCACGCGCTGGAGGCCGGCGTGCGAGAGCTGCGGATGCTGGCCGCCCACGCCCCGCCCTACAACCGGCGGTCCCGGTTCCCGCAGCGGTGGTGGTGGCTGGCCCTCACCGACGAGGCGTTTCCGCGGCTGGCGGCGGTGCGGGCGCCGCGCCACGACCGCGCCGTCGGGCCGTTTCGGTCCCGGACCGACGCCGCCGAAACGGCGGCTGTGCTGGCGCGGTTCACCGGCGCCCGGACCTGCACCGCGCGGCTGGCCCGCTCGGCCCTGCACGGGCCGGCCTGTCCGGAGGTCGAGGTGTCGCCGTGTCCGGCGCAGCGCGGCGCCACGGCCACCCAGTACGCCGCGGCGGTGGCGCGGGTCGCGGCCCTGATCGACGGGCTCGACGACGGCCCCCTGGAGGCCGCCGTGCAGCAGGTCACGGCGCTTGCCGAGCGACGACACTTCGAGAGCGCGGCGCGGCTGCGCGACCGCGTCGCCGCCGCCATCGAGGTGCTGTGGCGCGGCCAGCGGCTGCGGGCGCTGGCCGCGCTGCCCGAGCTGATCGCCGCCGCGCCCGACGGTCAGGGCGGCTACCACCTGGCCGTCGTTCGCTACGGGCAGCTCGCGGCGGCCGGCACGGCCAGGCGCGGGGTGCCGCCGATGCCGGTGATCGACGCGATTCACGCTGGCGCACAGGCGATCCTGCGCGCGGCGGCCCCGCTCGGCGGCGCGCTGGTGGAGGAGACGGCCCTCGTCGCGCGCTGGCTGGCCGCGCCCGGCGTGCGCATCGTCCGGGTTTCGGGCGCCACCGACGACGGATGGGCCTCGCCGCTGCGGTCGGCCGGCGCCTGGTCGCAATGGGCCGCGCTGGCCCGCTCGGCGCGAATGGCCTCCCAACAGGATCCGGCGCAGATCGAATCAGAGCTGCTGGCCGAACCGCACCCATCGCGCGAGCAGCTGTTCGGCCGCCCCGGAGTCGATGGCCGCGCAGGCCCGCCGCAGCCCGTCCTCCCAGGCCGGCAGCCATTCGGCGCGGCTGGATAGGCCGGCGTGGGCGACGATCGCCCCCGCGGCGTTGAGCACGACGGCGTCGCGGACCGGGCCCTTCGTCCCGCCCAGCACCGCACGCGCCTCGGCGGCGTTGGCCTGGGCGTCGCCACCGACCAGCTCGCGCAGCTCGGCGCGGTCGAACCCAAACCCGGCCGGGTCGAACTTCAGCCGGTCCACCGTGCCCGCCTGCACCCGCCAGATCGTGCTCGTGGTGGTGGTGGTCAGCTCGTCCAGGCCGTCGTCGCCGTGCACCACCAGCACGCTGGACCGGCGCGCCGCGAACACCCCGGCCATCACCTCGGCCAGGTCGGCGAACGCGCAGCCGATCAAGCCCGCCCGCGGTCTGGCCGGATTGGTAAGGGGCCCAAGGAGATTGAACACCGTCGGCACCCCGATCTCGCGGCGCACGACGGAGGTGTGCCGGTAGGACGGGTGAAACAACGGCGCGAAGCAGAACCCGATCCCGACTTCGGCGACGCTGCGCGCGACCTCGTCGGGTTCTGCGTCGATGCGGACCCCGAGCGCCTCCAGCGTGTCGGCGCCCCCGGACAGCGACGACGCCGCCCTGTTGCCGTGCTTGACCACCGGCACCCCGGCGGCGGCCACCACGATCGACGCCATCGTGGACAGGTTGACCGTGTTGACGCCGTCGCCCCCGGTTCCCACGATGTCGACCGCGTCGTCGGGAATTCCCGCGGCGGGCAGCGCGCGGGCGTGGCTGAGCATGACGTCGGCCAGCTCGCTCACCTCGGCGGCGTTGGGGACCTTCATCGTCATCGCTACCGCGAAGGCGGCGATCTGGGCGGGGCTCGCGTCGCCGGACATGACCTGGTCCATGGCCCAGCCGGCCTGGCCCCGCGCCAGGTCCTGCCCGCCCGTCAGGCGGCCGAGGACCTGGGACCATGACGGCGGCTCACTGGGGGTCTCAGCGGGTTCGGATGACGCGGGCACGCGCCGATGGTCCCACGAGGATCACCGAGCCCCCAACCGTCGCCGGACGGGAGGGCTCGGCGCGCCCGAAACGCCGATTCGCGAAATTTCCGACCCGGGTAGAGTTCGACAACTACAAAGCGTCATACTTGCGGATGTGACCAGCGCTGTGGGGACCTCGGGTACTGCGATCACGTCGCGAGTGCATTCGCTGAATCGGCCCAACATGGTGGCCGTCGGCACCATAGTTTGGCTTTCCAGCGAACTCATGTTCTTTGCTGGCCTGTTCGCGATGTATTTCACGGCGCGGGCACAGGCCGGCGGGAAGTGGCCGCCGCCGCCCACCGAGTTGAACCTCTACCAGGCCGTGCCGGTGACGCTCGTGCTGATCGCGTCGTCGTTCACCTGTCAGATGGGCGTGTTCGCGGCCGAACGCGGCGACGTCTTCGGCCTGCGCCGCTGGTACGTGATCACGTTCCTGATGGGCCTGTTCTTCGTCCTCGGCCAGGCGTACGAGTACTACCACCTGATGTCGCACGGGACGACCATCCCGGGCAGCGCCTACGGCACCGTCTTCTACCTGGCCACCGGCTTCCACGGCCTGCACGTGACGGGCGGCTTGATCGCCTTCATTTTCCTGCTGGCCCGCACCGCGATGAGCAAGTTCACGCCCGCGCAGGCGACGGCCAGCATCGTCGTCTCCTACTACTGGCATTTCGTCGACATCGTGTGGATCGCGCTGTTCACCGTGATCTATTTCATCCGATGAGCCGGCGCTAGACCTAGACGGACAGGAGTGCTCGGTTGAAGAAACTGGGGTCTACCCGAAACGGTGCGCGGCGGGGTCAGCTGCGAAAAGGGCAGCGTGACCGCTCGCGACGGCGCCTGCGGCGCCGGCTGTCGGGCGGCTTGCTGCTGCTGATCGCGCTGACCATCGCCGGTGGCCTGGCCGCCGTGCTGACCCCCACCCCGCAGGTGGCCGTCGCCGACGAGTCGTCGTCGGCGCTGCTGCGCACCGGCAAGCAGCTGTTCGAGACGTCCTGCGTGTCCTGCCACGGCGCCAACCTGCAGGGCGTGGTCGACCACGGGCCGAGCCTGATCGGCGTCGGCGAGGCGGCCGTCTACTTCCAGGTGTCCACCGGCCGGATGCCCGCCATGCGCGGCGAGGCGCAGGCGCCGCGGAAGGAGCCGATCTTCGACGAGGCTCAGATCGACGCGATCGGCGCCTACGTGCAGGCCAACGGCGGCGGCCCCACCGTCGTGCGCAACCCCGACGGCAGCCTCGCGATGCACTCGCTGCGCGGCGAGGACCTGGGCCGCGGCGGCGACCTGTTCCGGCTGAACTGCTCGTCGTGCCACAACTTCACCGGCAAGGGCGGGGCGCTGTCGTCCGGTAAGTACGCGCCCGACCTGGGTCCGGCCAACGAGCAGCAGATCCTGACCGCCATGCTGACCGGTCCCCAGAACATGCCGAAGTTCTCCGACCGCCAGCTGTCCTTCGACGCCAAGAAGGACATCATCGGCTACGTCAAAGCGGTCAGCGAAGAACGGCAGCCGGGTGGCTATGGCCTCGGCGGATTCGGACCCGCACCCGAGGGCATGGCCTTCTGGATCATCGGGATGGTGGCAGCGATCGGGTTGGCACTGTGGATTGGGGCGCGAGCATCATGAGCGACACCGATAAGGACCCGGTGGGCCGGGAGCCCGACGAGGCGGCGCTGGCCGCGATGTCGCAGCAAGAACTCGTGGCGCTGGGCGGCAAGCTCGACGGCGTCGAGACCGTCTTCAAGGAGCCGCGCTGGCCCGTCGAGGGCACCAGGGCCGAGAAGCGCGCCGAGCGATCGGTGGCGCGTTGGCTTTTGCTAGGCGGCGGATTCGGGCTGGCGCTGCTGGTGGTCTTCCTGTTCTGGCCGTGGGAATACCGGCCCAAGGAGGCCCCGGGCAACTTCCTGTACTCGCTGGCCACCCCGCTGTACGGCTTCACCTTCGGGATGTCCATCCTCTGCATCGCGATCGGCGCCGTCCTCTACCAGAAAAGGTTTATCCCGGAAGAGATCTCGATTCAGGAGCGCCACGACGGCGCCTCGCGCGAGATCGACCGCAAGACGGTCGTGGCGAACCTGGGCGACGCCTACCAGGGTTCGACGATCGGGCGGCGCAAGCTCGTCGGGCTGTCGCTGGGCATGGGGCTGGGCGCGTTCGGCCTGGGCACCCTGGTCGCGTTTGCCGGCGGCCTGATCAAGAACCCGTGGAAGCCCGTCGTGCCCACCGCCGACGGCATGAAGGCCGCGCTGTGGACGTCGGGCTGGACCCCGCGCTACCACGGCGAAACGATCTTCCTGGCGCGGGCCACCGGTTCGCATTCGGGAGCGCCGTTCGTCAAGATGCGCCCCGAGGACATGGACGCCGGCGGCATGGAGACCGTCTTCCCGTGGCGCGAGTCCGACGGCGACGGCACCACCCCCGAGTCGCATGAGAAGCTGACCGCGATCCAGATGGGCGTCCGAAACCCGGTGATGCTCATCCGCATTCGACCGACCGACATGCCGCGGATGGTCAAGCGTCAGGGTCAGGAGAGCTTCAACTGGGGCGAATTCTTCGCCTACACCAAGGTGTGCTCGCACCTGGGCTGCCCCGCGTCGCTGTACGAGGAGCAGTCCTACCGAATCCTGTGCCCGTGTCACCAGTCGCAGTTCGACGCACTGCATTTCGCCAAGCCGATATTCGGCCCGGCGGCTCGCGCGTTGGCGCAACTGCCGATCACCATCGACTCCAACGGGTATCTGGTCGCCAACGGTGACTTCATCGAACCCGTCGGCCCCGCATTCTGGGAGAGGACGACAACATGAGTCCCAAACTGAGTCCCCCGAAGATCGGTGACGTGCTGGCGCGCCAAGGCGAGGACATCGACACGCGCTATCACCCGTCGGCGGCGGTGCGCAGGCAGCTCAACAAGGTCTTCCCCACCCACTGGTCGTTCCTGCTGGGCGAGATCGCGTTGTACAGCTTCATCGTCCTGCTGATCACCGGCGTGTACCTGACGCTGTTCTTCGACCCGTCCATGGTCGACGTCACCTACAACGGCATCTATCAGCCGCTGCGCGGCGTCGAGATGTCGCGCGCCTACGAATCGGCGCTGAACATCTCGTTCGAGGTCCGCGGCGGCCTGTTCGTGCGCCAGATCCACCACTGGGCCGCGCTGATGTTCTCCGGGGCGATCATGGTGCACCTCGCGCGCATCTTCTTCACCGGAGCGTTCCGCCGTCCCCGCGAGGCCAACTGGGTGATCGGCTCGCTGTTGCTGATCCTGTCGATGTTCGAGGGCTACTTCGGCTACTCGCTGCCCGACGACCTGCTGTCGGGCATCGGCCTGCGCGCCGCGCTGTCGTCGATCACGCTGGGCATGCCGGTGATCGGGACCTGGCTGCACTGGGCGCTGTTCGGCGGCGACTTCCCCGGCACCATCCTGATCCCCCGGCTCTACGCGCTGCACATTTTGCTGCTGCCGGGGATCATCCTGGCCCTGATCGGGGCGCACCTGGCGCTGGTGTGGTTCCAGAAGCACACCCAGTTCCCCGGCCCCGGCCGCACCGAACACAACGTCGTCGGCGTGCGGGTGATGCCGATCTTCGCGGTCAAGTCCGGCGCGTTCTTCGCCGCCATCGTCGGCGTTCTGGGCCTGATGGGTGGTCTGCTACAGATCAACCCGATCTGGAACCTGGGCCCCTACAAGCCATCTCAGGTTTCCGCGGGCTCCCAGCCCGACTTCTACATGATGTGGACGGAGGGCCTCGCCCGCATCTGGCCGCCCTGGGAGTTCTACTTCTGGCACCACACCATTCCCGCCCCGGTCTGGGTCGCGCTCATCATGGGCGCGGTCTTCATCCTGCTGATCATCTACCCGTTCCTGGAGAAGCGGTTCTCCGGCGACTACGCGCACCACAATTTGCTGCAGCGGCCGCGTGACGTTCCGGTGCGGACCTCGATCGGGGCCATGGCGATCGCCTTCTACATGGTGCTGACCCTGGCCGCGATGAACGACATCATCGCGTTCAAGTTCCACATCTCGCTGAACGCGACGACGTGGATCGGACGCATCGGCATGGTGATCCTGCCGCCGTTCGTCTACTTCATCACCTACCGGTGGTGCATCGGTCTGCAGCGCAGTGACCGCGACGTGCTCGAGCACGGCATCGAGACAGGCATCATCAAGCGGCTGCCGCACGGTGCCTACATCGAGCTGCATCAGCCGCTCGGACCGGTCGACGACCACGGCCACCCGATCCCGCTGGAGTACGAGGGCGCGGCGGTGCCAAAGCGGATGAACAAGCTTGGCTCCGCCGGCACACCGGGCAGCGGCAGCTTCTTGTTCGCCGATCCCGCGTCCGAGGACGCCGCGCTGCGCGAGGCGGCGCACTCCGGCGAGCAACGCTCCCTCACCGCGCTGCGCGAATACCAGGAGAGCATCGTCGGCTCCACCAACGGGGAGGACGGCGAGCACTAGCGTTCCGCGACACTTACACCACGCACACGACACGCCGAAAACCGTAGCGGTGGTTTAACTTTCGCGGCACCCTCGACGGGTCAACGCGGCACGAACGCGGTGCACGACGTGTTCGGGTTTGTCCTCAGCGATCACCCGGATGACGATCCAGCCAAGCCCTGCGAGCTTGCGCAGCCGCGCCTGGTCTCGGACATACTGGCGACGGTCGGAGCGATGTTGGTCGCCGTCGTACTCGGCCGCCACCTTGTAGTTCTCCCAACCCATATCCAGCACGGCCACCAGCCCCCAGTTTTCGTGCACCGGTATCTGGGTGCTGGGAACGGGTAGGCCGGCATCGATCAACAGCAGGCGCAGCCACGTCTCTTTCGGCGACGCGGCCCCGGGATCGACGAGTGGAAGCGCCGCGCGCAGCCGGCGCAGGCCCCGGGCGCGCGGATGCCGCTTGGCGAGGAGCAACACGTCCTCTACGGCGAATGGGGTCGCGCGCATCAGCGCGTCGAGTCGCGCCACCGCCTCTGCGGTGGGCAGTTCGCGCGCCAGGTCGAACGCCGTCCTCGCGAGGGTGGTTACCGGCAGCCCGGTGACACGAGTGACCTCGTCCGGCTCGATGCGTCGATCGCGGGTGATTACACCGATCGGGGAATGTGGGTTGCGCCAAATCAATTCGACGGGCTCGTCGTCGTCGATCCACTTCGCGCCGTGCAGCGCCGCCGCCGCAAGCCCGGCCACGACGCCGCGTCGGCCCGACCACAGCCACGCCGCGCGAGAACGCAATCCGAGCGACGTTGCCACGTGATCCGGCACGTATACGTCGGGATAGATCGCACGGAACCGGGTCCTCAGCTGATACGGGCTCAGCGTCCCCCGGCGCAGCGCCTCGCTGCCCCTGAATACCTCGTCCACAAACGAAAGACGTCACACCGTGCCGCCAGGCTCCACGAGGCTTAACTGGCTGCGACCTGCTTCGGCGTGTCGTCGCACACGTTTAAGTGTCGCGAGGCGAGAAGCTAGCGCCCATCAACCAGTTGGCGCAGCTGGCGGACGTGTAGCCATTCCACCACCGGCATCCCCGCGACGATGACCCCGGCCAGCGCGTAGCCCACCCAGGACCCGCCGTCGTGCCCGACGGCCATCAGGTACGTCGCCGTGGCCGCTGCGATCAGCGCGGCGCCCATCGTCCCCGCCAGAAGGACGGTGCCGCGCAACCAGATCCGGTCCACCGCCGCGCCCGACCACTCGGTGACCGGCTCAGCCGCCTGCGCCCGCGGCTGACGGGCTCGCTCGGCCGCTGTGCGCGGCGCGGGGGCCATCAGGCGCACCGGAGGCCGGCTCGGCGGACGCGCGGCCGTCCGGGCTGCCGGCTCGATCAGACCCATGCGACGGGCCCGCACCAGCACCGGGATCGCCCCCGCGATGATGAGCGCGGAAACGATGATGACGGCGTACAACACCCACGAGGTGTGCGATCCCCTGGCCGCCTTGTGAAAGCCCCGGCCCAGGTCCACCAGCGCCACGGACGCGGCCACGCTCACGCCCAGCAGCACCAACCAGACGGCGGCGCACGCGCCCATCAGTATGCGATCGATGACATCCGGCGGAATGGTGTCCGAACCCCGCCGATAGGCGGAATACCTGCTGACCATCAGCAACTCGTCTGCGGCGCGTCGCTGTTGTTCGACGACAGCACCGTCCCGTCGCTGGTGGTGATCGAGCAGTTGAGCCGGCTGACCCGGAAAAGGCTGGACGCCTGGACGGATCCGACGTCGGACGTCGAGATCGGTGTCACGGTCATCGACCAGGGAATGTACACGTTGTGCTGGGTGCGAGACCGGCCCGACGCGTCGACGTAGGTCACCGAAATGATGTCGCCGGGCGCCTTGGTGCCGGTCACCGAGTAGGTCACCTGCCGCGGGCCGGTCGGGGTGGTGGTCGCCGGCGGCGGCGGGGCCGCTGCCGACGTCGTAGTCGCCGGAGAACCGCTTCTCCAGGAACGGGTAGATGATCAGCAGGATGAAG
>NZ_LZKK01000239.1 GCF_001672815.1 Mycobacterium sp. E796
TAGACATGTCCTCCATCGAGACGTCTTCATAGGGTGCTCGTGCGAACATCGCGGCGCGCGCAGGTGTGTCGAGAGCGACGCTATATCACTATTTTCCGAACAAGCGTGACTTGTATGTCGCGATATTCAAGCGCGCCAGTCACCGCTCGCTGGCACGGGCCAACTCTGATCGGCAGCTACCGCTCGCAGAACAGCTTGCCACCGGACTCGAGACCTACATCCAATACTTCGGCGAACATCCTTTTGAAGCCATAACGGTCAATCGCGGCGCACTGTCTGACGACCCGGCGATCCAGGCGATCATCACTGAGGAGCTTAGCGTCGTGGGTCAGCGCCTGATCGATACACTCGTCGCCGAGGGCCGCTTGCGCGATGCCACCGAAATCGCGGTAGAGGGCTGGTTGGCGTTCGTTCGGGCTGCTTGCGTGAAATGGGTTCAGTCTCAGAAAATCTCGCGAAGCGACTTGACCGTGATGTGCCTACGCGCATTTGGCTGTGCTCTTGGGTACTCGACCAAGCAGTTCTTGTGACTGGAAGCAGGGAATTATGCGAACGACGCTAATCGCTGTCCTGCCATGACGGTGAACTACACGGTGTGCGGAAACAATGACAACGCGGCCCGACCGACGGCACGTGTGGAGGCCGCGCGGAGGATGGGTTCCCGGGGACGCCGCGGAAACTGAACGCTCGTGCATTACCGTTCGGGTCGCCCGGTGGCGGTCTTGGAGTATGAGTCCGTTGCCTGCCAGGCCATTACCAGTGTGGCGCCGTCGAGCTTGCTGCCACCGTCGTGATCGCCGAGCAGTCCACGACGGGCAGCCCGTCGACTCCCGGGTTCGCGCAGTCGGTCGTCCCCGACGTGGTTCCAGGACAGCGGCGGCGGCCGGCTCGGCTGTCGTTAGTCGGATCGGTGTTAGCTGGCCGGCTCGGTGGCTTGGCTCGGGTCGGCAAGGCTTTCCCGGCGCAACGACTGCAGCATGGCGATGCTCATGCTGGTCACCCAGACGAAGAAGGTGATCGCAGGTATCCAAAAAGTGATCAGGCCGTCCCACGCCAGTGGGCCGGTCTTGAACAGCATCAGGGCCGCCGCCGGTGCAGAGCACAGTGCGGTCCACAGATTCAGGTAACCCAACCAGCGAGGCAGTACGGGCTGTTCAGAAAAGTCAGTCAGAATCCCGAGTGCGATTGCCAACGTGGTGAAAACGACTGGCCACGCTGTCCCTATGAAAATGATCCAAAAGATGTCGCTGGCGAGTTGCACGACGTCTGGATTGCTGATGCTGTGCGGGTCGCGGTATACCGCTCCACCCATGTACAGCATCACGGCGAGCAGCGCCCCGGCGGGGGTGACCAGCCCTGCGACCGCCTGGGTGATGCTGAGCATGCCCCAGCCCTTTTCGATCCGCTTTAGTTGGAGGCTAATGGCGGAGACCCATGGAAAAAGCGCCCCCATGCCGAAGCCGAAGATCATGCACCCGACTTTGATGCGCGTCTGGTGTTCGGCCAAATAGCTCGCCATTTGGGCGGAGCTGAGCGTCGGTGATGGCGGCGGTATGAGTCGGGCAATTGCGAACAGTCCTATGCCGAAGGATATGGTGGCGATGAAACCGCAGATCGCCCCGCCTTTTTCGAAGTTACGGTTCAGGCGTTCTCTAGTCATGTTCGTTGCTTTCTATGCGTATCGCGGTCCACATCGATTCGGTATCAGCCGATATTGTCGGCCCACTCTGAAATCCAGTCATCTTCGCTCGTTTCAGGCCCAGACGTACATGGCGGACAGGAGCGCCCAGAGAATGAGGGAGCACAGCTCGAATGAGGAGCGAAGTGCGAGCGGCGCCGCCCTGAGTTCCATGAACTCAAGACCGATGACACGGACTTTGAACACAGCTATGGTCCAAACAATCAGGACGACCAACGAGCCCGCACCGTGATCGATGCCCAGCGCGTAAGTAGCGACTGTCAACATCACGAGGATCGCCCACACCGCGTAGAGCCGCTTTGGAATGACCGTCAGCAGATTCATGGTCAACTCGCTAGATAGAAGAGCGGAAAGAGGATGACCCATAACAGATCGACGAGATGCCAGTAGCAACTGCCGCCCTCGATGAGGATGTTTCGGCCGCGCGTGGCCTGCCGTTCGCTGCTCAATGCGACGGCGACCAAAGTGACCAACCCCACGATTACGTGTAGGAGATGGATGCCGGTCAAGACGAAGAAGTAGGTATAAAAGCTGTTGGTTGACAAGGTAATGCCCGACCGGAATTCGAGGTAGTACTCGCATGCCTTGAGAAGGACAAAGATTGATCCGACGCTGATGGCGCCGGCGAAGAGTCGTTTAGCGACTAGGGCCCGGCCGGAGCGGTACGAATGCACTCCGCCAGCCACCAACAGGGAACTGGTCAGAAGAATGATGGTGTTGGTCAGGCCGATCGGCTGATGCAGCTGTGTTCGTGAGCTATCGAAGATGCCCGGCTGGCCTGCGCGGGCACGCAGGAAGGCGGCGAAAAAGATGGAGAACGCGCTGAAATCGGCAAAAAGAAGTACCCAAATTCCTGGCTCACCGGGGACGTGGCTGCGGGGCGAAATGGCGGTGCCAGCGGTATTAGGCCTGCTTGCCGACGCCGAATGTGCGTTGCCGAATCCGCGGGAGTGAGCCAGTGACTTATGCTGCCGGCTACCTGCTGAGGGCCGTGTCATCGCGTCAGCCGGAATCTCCACACAGGCGCGCGACCGGGTTGAACTTCCGTGAGCGTCGCGCGCAGGTGCCGGCCTGCTTTGGTCGGCGCCCTATTCAAAAGCGCCTCCTTTGCTCGATGGCCCGCCCGCGGTCCGCCTGCGCGGGGCAGGGTTGAGACGAGTGTTCTCGCCTCGCGGCGTGATCGAAGTACCGACTGGTTTATAACGTAGTCATCTACGTCACACAAGACCTTTCCTGGCGAGGCAGGGAAGTGGCGCGCCAGAGATGCATCTGGCTACGGTTTCGTGGGGCTCGGATTGCTTGAGCCGGTGGCGTCGTGGGCGCATCGCGGCCCATATCACGGCGCGCGTCCTGCTGTGCGGGCGTCGGCCAAGCACCCAATTTCGCGGTTGTTGAAAGGATTCCAGCGCGTCCAGGGTTACGCCGTGGTTTCTGCGCAAGCCATTTTCGGCGATGAGGCCGGCAAAGTTTGCCCGGCCTGAAGACCACGGGAGGTGTCACATGCCCGCAGGACGGTCACTAGAGGAAGCATAATGATTTAACTGATTATGTGCTAATGTCACGGTCAAGCTGTGCCCCACTCCGGCTCACCGCGCCGTACGTGCGGACAGCGACTGGTTTGCTTGCGGCTGAACACCGCCGGTTGCAGACAGACTCGTGGGCAGAACAAGGGGATGAGATGTCAGAGGAAGTGCTGGTCGAACGCCGTGGCGCAGTTCAGGTCATCACGATCAACCGCCCCGAGGCTAAGAACGCCATCAACGGGGCTGTGGCGGTAGGTATCGCGGCGGCGGTTGATGAGCTTGATTCCGATGGCGAGCTGCGCGTCGGTGTGCTCACTGGGGCTGGCGGAACCTTCAGTGCGGGAATGGATCTTAAGGCCTTCCTGCGCGGGGAGCGGCCGACCGTCGGAGATCGTGGCCTCGGCGGTATTACCCAGGCGCCGCCGCGCAAGCCGCTGATCGCCGCGGTTGAGGGGTGGGCGGTGGCCGGCGGCTTCGAATTGCTGCTGGCCTGCGACCTAGTCGTCGCGGCAGAATCGGCCCGATTTGGCGTTCCCGAAGTCAAGCGGGGCCTAGTGGCGGGAGCGGGAGCGGCTTTGCTGCTGGCGCAGCGCATCCCCCCGGCGGTCGCATTGGAAATGTTGCTCACCGGCGAACCGATTACCGGGGCGCGTGCTGCCGCGTTGGGCTTGGTCAACTCCTTGACCGCGGAAGGCGACGCGCTGGAGAGTGCGCTGAGGTTGGCCGCGATGATTGCCGCCAATGGTCCGTTGGCGGTCGCCGTCACTAAACAGATCGTGCTGTCGGCGCCGGACTGGAGCGGCGAGCAGCGATGGACCAAGCAGAACGAGCTGCTCATGCCGGTGCTCGACTCTGAAGACGCTAAGGAGGGCGCGACCGCGTTCGCAGAGAAACGCGCGCCCGTGTGGGTGGGTCGCTGAGGTGGACAGCCGTAAACGGTTCGCCCAGCTGCTCGATACGGCGCCGCGCGATGCTGAGGCCATCGAGTTCGAGGATCGATGGACGACGTGGGGTGTGCTGCAGGATGTCGACGATGCGCTGCAGCGGCTGCTGGCGCAGTGCGCTCTGCCGGCGGGCGGCCGCGTCGGGGTCATCGTGGAGAATCGGCCCGAACATGTCGGGGTGCTGCTGTCGCTGATCGCGCGCGGATACTGCGTGGTCACCCTGAGCCCTTTGCAGCCCCCGGATCGGTTGCGAGCCGACATCTTGGCATCCCAGGTGCCAGTGGTGGTGGGCACCAAGGAGTCTCTATCGCGCGCCGGCGTCGGCGCTGATGCCGGCGACCTTGTCGTTCTGGAACTCCGCGCTGATTCTGTGCAGCATGTTCACGGCGGGCACGTGGGCGGTTCGTTAGGTGGTCAGGATCAGTCGGGGCCCGAAGTCGTCGTAGAGATGCCGACTTCAGGGACGACCGGACCGCCCAAGCGAGTCTTACTGCGGGAGCGGCAGTTCAACACGGCTATCACGATGAGTGTGCCCCCGCCACCCACGGCGTCGTTGTTTCGCAGTGGTGTCGCCATCGTTGCGACGCCGCTGGTGCACATCGGCGGGTTCTGGGGTGCTTTGGCTCCGCTGTATGCCGGGCGGCGCATCGTTTTGTTGCAAAAGTTCGTGTTGGAGCCGTGGCTGCGGGCGGTCGAGCGGCATCGCCCGAGGGCCACTGGACTTGTGCCGGCGGCGCTACGTTCCATCCTGAACGCGCAGGTTCCTCGGACACAGATCGATTGTCTCGAGGTACTGACTACCGGAACTACTGCTTGCCCAACGGAATTGCTCGATGAGTTCTTCCGTGTCTATGGCATCCGCGTTCTACCGACGTACGGCGCCACGGAGTTCGCTGGCGCTGTTGCCTATTGGACCAAGCCGCTGCACGAGCGGTGGTGGGCATCGAAGGCCGGCAGCGCCGGGCGTGCGATTCCCGGGGTGACGCTACGAGTGACTGACGATGACGGCGCGGAGCTTGGCGCCGGTGAGGTCGGGCGCCTAGAGATTCGCGGGGCGCAGTCCCCGAGCGGGACTCATGAGTGGCTGCGCACCAGCGATTTGGCTTCCATCGACGATGACGGGTTCTTGTGGATTCGGGGCCGCGCCGACGACGCCATCATCCGCGGCGGGTTCAAAGTCCACCCTGAGGCCGTGCGCAAGGTTCTCGAGCAACACCCTGCGGTTCGCGAAGCAGCAGTCGCCCCACTGCTCGATGAGCGACTCGGCCAGGTACCGGTAGCCGGCATCGAACTGGCTTCGACCGGCGATGGCGGCGATTCGTCAGCACTGGTCGATGAATTGGTGGCGCACTGCCGTACCCAGTTGATGCCCTACGAGGTGCCCGTGCATATCGCGGTCTTGCCTGAACTGCCGCGCACGCCGTCATTGAAGGTGAGCCGCGTCGATCTCGTGCAACTCATCGCCGATGACATGGACCGTTCGAAGTCGGCGTGACGCGGTGATCGACGCGGTGGCGACCGGGACGCTCGATGTCGCGATTCGCGCGGCGTGCGAGGCGTGGCCGGACAGCCGCATCGTCGCTGCCAGCGATGAGCGGCCGCGCGAATGCACGCTGGGCGAGCTGGGTGCCCAAGCGCTGCAGCTCGCGGCCTGGCTGCAGCACGTCGGGATCGGGCCCGGAGACACCGTAGCGATGGCGTTGCCGAACTGGTTAGAGGGGCTGGTTTGTCAGGCTGCGGCGCTACTGTCGGGCGCGGCGATATTGCCCATCCTTCCGAACTGCGGACCCCGCGAAATTGCTTATATGCTCACCAATTCGGGTGCAGCAGTGCTGGTGATGCCCACGGCTTTCCGGGGCCGCGACTATCGCCCGATGCTCGAGGAGCTGGGCATGTTGCAGGCGCTGCGCCAGATCGTGCTGGTCGGTGACGAGGTGCCGGAGGCGGCGCTGCCCTGGGACGCCATCCACTGCGAAACGTCAACTTTTACCCCGCCGGTCATAGACCCGCTCGACCCCGCGGTAGTCGTATACACCTCGGGGACCACGGCCGCGCCCAAGGGAGTGCAGCACACGCATCGCTCAATCCTGGCCGAAACATTCTCGCCGGTCGTTGCCGACGGGGCTGGACCCCGCACCTCGCATTTGTGTGTCTTTCCCTCGGGTCATGTCGCCGCACTCAGCGTGGCGTTGCGGATCCTGGTGCACGGCACGCCGACGGTGCTGATGGATGTGTGGAATCCGCAGCGCGCGGCGGCAGTGATCGATCAGTACGCGATCACCGCGACCGCCGGGGCGCCGGTACATCTGGCAGGGCTGCTCGACGCCCGCGACCGCGGGCATGCCCGTTTGGATTCGTTGCGGCTGTGCACCGTCGGCGGTGCCAACGTGCCGGCGGCGCTGATTGCGCGTGCCGAGGCGGCCGGCGTCGTTGCCTGCCGCACCTATGGACTCAGTGAGCATCCGACGATCACTGCGATCGGCCCCGAGGATCCGTTCGGGAAGAGGGCGAGCACCGATGGGCGCGTCCTGCCCGGCAACCAGGTGCGCATCGTCGATGACAGCGACCGCGACGTCGCGGCTGGCTTGGAGGGAAACATTCTGAGTCGGGGCGCGGAATTGTTCAGCGGATACCGTGACGCCGCGTTGGATCGAGACGCCTTTGTTGACGGCTGGTTTCGCACCGGGGACGTGGGGCGTCTGGATACGGAGGGTTATCTGACGGTCACCGACCGCAAGAAGGATCTCATCATTCGTGGCGGGGAGAACATCTCCTCGCGCGAAGTCGAGGAGATATTGGCGTCGCATCCTCGGGTAAGCGAAGTTGCGGCCGTCGGCGCGCCTGATGAGCGTCTGGGCGAACGTGTCGCGGTGTTCGTCGTGCTCCTAGCCGGCGAGACGCTTGAGCTGGCCGAGGTAGCTGCCCATTTCCAGGAGACCGGTTCCGCGCGGCACAAGACGCCGGAGATTGTGCGCGTGGTATCGGAGTTGCCGCGGACTGCGGCGGGCAAGGTGCGCAAACGCGATCTTCAGGCAGTTCTTGCCGCGGAGCACCGTTACTCGAGTGCCTCGACTGAGCAGGTTTGATGGGTGTACTGCGGCGGCAGGACCGAGATATCAAGGGAGACAAGGTGAAATGTCGCGCCGGCTCGACGGCCCGCAACGCCGTGGGCTGCCAACGTCGTAGTACTGAGGGTCACGAGTTTGAGGTTCAGCTTCGAGGCGCGGCGTGCTGATGCTCGATGAATTCAACACCGTGCGCGCCAAAGCCGATGGTCAATGCTCGAACCGGGCGTTTGTGGAGATGCGATCTGTCGATGCCGGATCAATGATCAAAGTCGTTCGAACTGATGTCGCCGGCGGTCCGCCAGGGCTGGGTGGGGAAGCGTTGGTGGTCGCTGCACCGCCGACGCTGTCGGCCTCGGATCAGCGGAGGCGATCATGCGTCTGACCATGTTGCTCGATATGGCCGCCGACGGGTTCGGCGAGCGGGTGGTGGTGGGCCGCCGCGCGGACGGAATCACCGCGGCAGCTTTGCGCATCCGTGCGTTGGCCGGAGCACAGCTGCTGCGTCACGCCGGCGCTACGGCGTTGGTCTATCTGAGCCCCAACGGCCCGGAATTCCCGGTGGCGATGTTCGCCGCCGCGTACGCCGGGATACCGCTGGTGCCGCTGAATTACCGGCTCGGTACCGAACAGTTGGAAAGCCTGCTCGCCAAGCACCCCGGCGCAGTTGGCATCGGTGACGCGATCGGGGTGAGGCATCTCAGCGGCGCCGGGCTGGTGGCCCATCCCGTCGCACGGTGGATGGAGATGACCGCCGATCAGCGTGAGCTGTGTTCTGAACAGGAGCGGCTCGATGACGGTCCGGCCGTTGTCATTTACACCAGCGGAACCACCTCTGAACCCAAAGGCGTCCTGCTGCGGCATTCGAACTTGGTGTCCTACGTCTTGGGTTCAGTCGAGTACATGAACGCCGCGGCCGATGATGCCGCCCTGGTGAGCGTCCCGCCGTATCACATCGCTGCGGTGGCGAACGTGATTTCCAACCTTTATGCGGGCCGGCGCACCATTGTGCTCGAGCAGTTCGACCCGCATCGGTGGCTGGCGACGGTCCGCGAGGAAGAGGTGACCAACGCGCTCGTGGTGCCCACGATGCTGGCGCGCGTCGTGGAAGCCGTGCACCACGGCAATACCGAACCGGCTGTTCCCACGCTGCGCTCATTGGCCTACGGGGGCGCACCGATGCCACGCGCGGTCATCGAGAAGGCGTTGGCCCTTTGGCCGCACGTCGGGTTCGTCAACGCTTACGGTTTGACCGAAACCAGTTCTACCATCGCGGTATTGGGGCCCGAGGATCACCGCGCGGCGTTGACCTCTGAGCATCCTCAGGTGCGCGCGCGGCTGTCCTCGGCGGGCAAAGTGTTGCCGACGGTGGAGTTGGAAATACGTGATCACACTGGGGCCGCACTGCCGGCCGGGGTTCCCGGTCGGATTTGTGTTAAGGGCGATCAGGTGTCAGCCGAATACGCCGGAATCGGCCGCGCCGTCGACGGGGACGGCTTTTTCGATACTCGCGACGAGGGCTATCTCGATGAAGAGGGCTACCTATATATCGGCGGTCGGGTGGACGACACCATCATTCGGGGCGCGGAGAACATCGCCCCGGCAGAAATCGAGGAAGTCTTGCTGCGCCACCCCGACATCGTTGACGCTGCCGTCATCGGTGTCCCCGACGAGGAATGGGGCCAGCGCATCGAGGCAGCGGTGGTGTCTCGAGCGGGGACCTTCCCTACCGATGACGAGTTGCGCGAGTTCGTATTGCGGAGTCTGCGGTCGAGCAAGAGCCCGGAGCGATTCTGGTTCTGGGCGGAGCTGCCCCGCACCGACACCGGAAAGTTGGTACGCCGCAACGTTTTGGCGAATATTTTGGCGACTATCGATGATTCGAGGTAACCAAGGGCCCGGTGCCTCCGCAGCGCGTGATTGCGAAAGCCGATGAGCCACAGGAGTTGTCAAGCGGAAAGGATCGCTGATGGACGAAGGAATGAACCGTGATCAGCGGATGGACTGAAGAACACGATGAGCTTCGTGCAGTGCTGCGGCGTTTCCTGGCCGACAAGGCGCCGCTGAGCGCCGCACATGCCGCCGCGGAGGGCGACGCAACGGGCGATGCCGCAGTATGGGCTCAGATGGCCCACCAGATGGGCCTGCAAGGGTTGGTGGTTCCCGAACTCTACGGCGGATCGGGCGGGGGCCCGGTCGAGCTGGGCGTGGTGATGGAGGAGATGGGGCGGGCGCTGTACGTCGGACCGTTTTACTCCACCGTCGCTTTGGCGGCGCAGACGTTGGTCTGCATCGACGATGAAGTTGCCCGCCGACGCTGGTTGCCTGAGATCGCTGCTGGAACGCTGACTGCTACTGTCGCCGTTGCCGATGATGCGTTGACATTTGATACCGCGACCGTTGCGACGACGGCGGCGGAATCAGATGTTGTGGACGGCGCGGCGTGGACGGTGACGGGCGTCAAGGAGTTCGTCGTGGACGGGGCCACGGCCGATCTGATCCTGGTCGCGGCGAGGGTGGGCGAGCAGATGGGATTGTTCGCCGTCGCGGGCGACGCACCTGGGCTGCAGCGCGATCCGGTGCCAACGATCGACTTCACCCGCGCGGTCGCACGAGTGTCATTGGACGGCGCCGCTGCGGTACGGGTCGGCGGGGACGTCACCGAAGTGTTAAGCCGCGCCGGGGATCTCGCGACGGCGGCGTTGGCCGCCGAGCAGATTGGCGGTGCGGGCGCGGCGCTGGACATGGCGGTTGAATACGCCAAGATGCGCGTGCAGTTCGACCGGCCGATCGGCACTTTTCAGGCGATCAAGCATCGGTGCGCGGATCTGCTCGTGGCGGTCGAGTCGGGCCGCTCGGCAGCGTTTTTCGCTGCCGCGCTGTTAGCCGAAAACGATCCGGACGGGGCGTTGGCCGCGTCGGTGGCAAAGGCCTGGTGCTCGGCGGCCTACACCAAGGCCAGCAAGGAGAACATCCAATTTCACGGCGGGATTGGCTACACCTGGGAGTGTGATGCGCATCTGTACCTTCGGCGGGCAACAGCTTCCGATGTGAACCTGGGCGCCCCAGCGGTGCACCGCCGCCGCATTGCCGAACTCGTGGAGATGTGAAATGACCGAACAGATTGACCACACGAGTGACCTCGCCGAGACCGACGAGCAGTTCCGCGTCCGGATCCGGCGGTGGTTCGCCGACAACCATCCGGGCCCACGACCCAAGGACCCGGCTGAACGCAAATCCTGGGCCCGTTCGTTTCACGCAGCGATGTACGACGCAGGCATGGCTGGTCCGTCATGGCCGCGTGAGTACGGCGGAATGGATCTCAGCTTCGCCCGCCAAGTGATTTACCAAGAAGAAATCGCGCGCGCGCGGGTGCCCTCCCCGTTGGGCACGGGTCTGGGCATCGTGGCGCCGACGATCATCAAATACGGCACCGACGATCAAAAACGACGCTGGCTCGCGCCGATGCTGCGTCAGGACGTCATCTGGTGCCAGGGCTACTCCGAGCCGTCGGCCGGCTCCGATCTGCCCGCATTGCGGACGAGCGCCCGGCGCGACGGCGATCACTATGTCGTGAATGGACAGAAGGTGTGGACAACCCACGCCCTTGACGCCGACAAGTTTTTCGCCTTGGTGCGCACCGGCACCCAGGAGTCACGCCACAAGGGCATCACCTATCTGATCATCGATGCGCACGCGCCGGGGGTGACCATTCGGCCCCTGCGCGACCTCACCGGCGCGACGCACTTCGCCGAGGTCTTCTTTGATGACGTCGTCGTGGCCGTCGAGGACCGCATCGGGGAGGAGAACGAGGGCTGGCCACTGGTTCGCACGTCGCTTGGGCATGAACGCGCTGCGGGGGCTATGAACCAGGCCACCAACTACCGGCGCATCGTCGACGAATTGACCGCCCTGGCCCGGGAGCGCGGCTTGACCCGGGATGCGCTGGTGCGGGATCGGCTGGCCGACTTCCAAATTCGCGTCCGCTTGATGAAATACAACGCTGCCCGCGTCATCAACGACATCCTCACCCACGGCGAGCCGGGTCCGGCTTCGTCGGTGTCGCGGCTGTTCATCACCGTCTTCGAACAGGATCTGCACGAATTCGCCGTGGAGATGCTCGGGGTCGAGGGCATCGTTACCCGCGAGTCCGGGCGAGCCGTCCAGCGCGGCCGTTGGCTCACTGGGTATTTGGGGTCACGCGCTTCGACGATCGGCGCTGGCACCTCGGAGATTCAGCGCAACACTATCGCCGAGCAGGTGTTGGGTTTGCCGCGCGACCCCGCGATGCCGCCGCGCTGACCCTGGTACGCGAGGACGGCGTTCAGCGTGTCGGGGTCGGGTGATCGCGTTCCGGCATCGGCACAGAGCCATCGACCTCGCTGGGGGAGAATGGTTGTCGCTATGAGGTGTCGGCAAGGGCGCGAGCGACACGGTCGTGGTGGTGGTGTGCGTCGCCCCCGAGCACCTCGTCGGTCTTGGCGCGGCGCAGATATAGGTGCAGGTCGTGTTCCCAGGTGAAGCCGATACCGCCGTGGATCTGCAGGGCATGACCGGCGATCGCGGGAACATACTCGGCCGCAAACGCCTTGGCGACGGCGGCGGCAGTGGTGGCGTCACTGCTGTTCGCATCCACCGACATTGCCGCGTAGTAGGTCGCCGCACGCAGGCCCTTGAGAGCGATCAGCATGTCGGCGAGCTTGTGCTTGGTGACCTGGAACGATCCGATCGGCCGACCGAACTGGTGGCGCACCTTCGCGTAGTGGACGGTCATCTCTAATAGTCGCTCGCCCACACCCAGCGCGTCTGCGGCAACACCGATCGCGACTGCGTCGCACACCCACTGCGGGTCGACGTCGAGGATGTGGGTGGGCCGGGGGAGGGCGGCCACGGCGAAGAATGCGCGTGTCTGGTCGATGTTGCCGCAGACGCGGCTGGGCGTGCGGTGCCTCGACGAAACCGACCACGCCGGTGGTGTCGATCGTCAGCAGCCAATTCACCGATCCGGCGCTGAGAACCAACTCCAAATCGATAGCCACGGCGGCGCGCTGCTCACCGGTGGCCAGGCCGCGTACCAGGTCGTCGGGGGCGCCTCCCTGGGCAGCCAGCTGCGCGCTGAGCGCGGTATCGAACCACGGTGCGGGCGCGACGGCTCGGCCCAGCTCTTCGGCGACCAGCGTGAGTTCGACGAGGCCCATACCGGCGCCGTCGAGGCGTTCGGGGACGGCCAAACCGGTCCACCCGATCTCCACCCCGCGTTGCCACAGCTTGTCGTCGACATCGGCGCCGGCAGCGGTGCAGGCGCGCACCTTCTCAGGTGTGCAGTGAGCTGCGAGCATGCGGCGCGACACGTCGCGCAGCAGTGTTTGTTCGTGGTTGAGCTCGAAGTCCATGTGAATGCCTCGGCTTCCGGGGGCGCTGCCGGTATGATAGATACGTTAATATCATATAACTATTTCCTGGAGCCGGAGTGAAGGAGGGCGGATGAAGCTTGGGACGGCGGCCCATCTTGAGGCGTTCCGCGCTGAGGTCCGCACCTTCATCGCGAACAACTCACCAGGCATCAAGCAACACACCGGTACACGGGCTCCCGAGCCGGAATTGATCCCTGCCATTCGCAGGTGGACCGCCGCGTTGTTCGACGCCGCGTATCTCGGTGCGGACTGGCCCGAAAAGTACGGTGGCACAAACGGCGTCGATCCTGAGAAGGCGTTCATTGTCGCCGAGGAACTCGCACGTGCCCGGACCTGGGCGCCCATCGGGGCTCATCAGCTTGCCGCTGCGGCAATTATCGAGTTCGGATCCGAGGCGTTGCAGCAGCATTATCTGCCGCGCATCCGCGACGGGCGAGACATCTGGTGCCAATTGTTCAGCGAGCCCGGCGCCGGCAGCGACCTGGCCTCGCTGCGGACCCGGGCCCGCCGCGTCGGCGATCACTTCGTGGTGACCGGCCAGAAGGTCTGGACCACCAACGGCCAGTTCGCCGACGTCGGTTATCTGCTAGCCCGAACCGACCCCGACGCTGCCAAGCACCGTGGAATCACCGCCTTGGCGCTGGATATGACCCTGCCCGGGATCAGCGTGCGCCCACTGCGGGAAATCACCGGCACCTTCGACTTCAACGAGGTCTTCCTCGACGAGGTGCGCGTGCCCGCCGACGCGGTGATCGGCGAGGTCAACGACGGCTGGCGAGTCGCGAACTCCAGCTTGGCGCACGAGCGCACCGGTACCGCGGCACTGGCCACCGAACTGCTCGAGGACCTCACCAGACTGGTCGCCCTAGCGGGGACACGGCTCGACGATTCGGCGGTTCGGCGTGACGTCGGTCGCGTCGCCACCCACGCCCGCGTCATCGATTTGATGCGCAAGAGCGCGCAATCGTCGCTGATGGCGGGCGGCGGCGACGTCAGCGATGCCCCGGCGGTGAAGATCTTCTTCAGCCAGACCAACTTGGCCTTGACCGAGTTGGGCATGTCGCTACAGGGCCCCCGTGCGGTCCTCGTCGACGGTGATGACGAGGCGATCGACCACGGCTGGTGGCAGGATGCCTTCCTTTATGCGCGAGCGTGGACGATCGCCGGCGGCGCCAACGAAGTGCTTAAGAACGTGATCGCCGAACGCGCCCTAGGGATGCCGCGCGAGCCCCGTGAACCGCAACGAGATGGAAGTAGACCATGACCTATGAGACCGTGCTCTATGAGTGCACCGACCACGTCGCGACGATCACCCTGAATCGTCCCGAGCGGCGAAACGCGTTCAACGCTGTCATGATCGAGGAGTTCCGCACATTGTGGCAGCGGATCCGCCGTGATGACGACGTACACGTCGTGGTGCTTCGTGCGGCCGGTGACAAGGCCTTCAGCACCGGCGTCGACGTCAACGAGGGGTTTGGCCCCCACCCGAATTTCTGGAGTCAAGACGATCCCGGTCAGGGACTGTCCCCGCGGCTGAACAAGGTGTGGAAGCCGGTCATCGCCGCCGTGCACGGAATGGTCGCCGGCGGAGCGTTCTACTGGCTCAACGATTGCGATTTCATCGTTTCGGCCGACGACGCCACGTTCTTCGACCCGCATGTCTCTTACGGCTTGACCTCGGCGTTAGAGCCAATTGGACTAGCGCGTCGAGTTCCGCTGGGGGAAGTGATGCGGTGGGCACTGTTGGGACTCGATGAGCGGATGTCAGCGCAACGCGCGTATGGCATCGGGCTGGTCTCTGAACTCGTTCCGAGCAGCCAGCTTTGGGAGCACGTCGACGGCTTGGCACGTCAGATCGCGGCTAAACCGCCCGCGGCGATCCAGGGCACTGTCAAGGCGGTGTGGGAAACACTGGACATGGACCGTTTCGCAGCCTACGCGGTGGCCTGGAACTATCCAGAAATCGGCAATCCGCTCGGCACGGCCCGGGTGGCGCGCGAGGGGTTTGTCAAGCCTGAGTGGAAGCTGCGATAAGCCGCGCCAGATCAGCTTGTCGCAGTCTTCGGACCACCGTGGCTGTGGCGGACCCGGGGCCCATCAGGAGGCGCTCGCGTGGAATTCGCGGCTGACGCGCCGATGGATGTGCCTTGTCCGGCGGATCGGGCATGTGGGTGTGTAAGTCGAGGCTTTGTGGCGCTGGGTGTTTGATGGCCGGGGCTTGGCGGTCATCGAATACTTCGCACTTGAGGTTCGGTATTAGATATCACCGGTCTGCTGTTACGTGGTGCTACGCGACCCGTGGTCAACTAAGCCGGGCGATCTCGTGTTTCAGCAGCGATGGCAGGTCGGCAGCTGGAGGCGTCGGCAGTTGCACGGCACCCTCGCGAGTAGGCAGTAAAACGATAGCCGTTGCCGGAGTGGTGGTTTCGCCGCGCTGATTGGTGCACTGCAGTTCGAGATGTACTTCGTTGCGGGCGCCTTGCTCGTCGCTGACCTGTCGTTTGTCGGCGACAGTCCCGGTCACCCATGTGGTGTCGCCGATGTAATTGAACTTTCGGTGCTGACACGACAATTTCCACAGCCAGCCGTCATCGCCGGCCCAATCGGTCAGTGCGTGCGTCAGCCACGTCTCGCGCATCGCCCCATAGTCGTAGTTCATCGGAATGCCAAGTTCAGTGGCCCGTTCGGATTCCCAGTGCAGCCTTTGCACCGTGTCGGGGATGTTGCGTGAGTTCGGCGGATACAAACCGGGTACCTTGCGCCGGATTGCTCGCGAGATGGCGAAAGCTCCAGGAGGTGTCAGCTGCATGCCCCAGCCGACGTGCCAGACGATGACATCGGTAACGGTTAGAGGACCTTTGACGCGGGTTTGGATCTGCTCCCCAATCGCGACGTCCTCCCAGAAGCGGATCTCGGCACCGCGACGCGTCTCGGCGTCATAGATGGCGTCGATGGCGGCGAGCTGTTCATCGGTGTAGGGCGTGGTGAAGTCGATGGGCTCGGCTTTCTTGGCGTTCTGTTTCGATGTGTGCCGTTCGGCATTGATCCACGTCCCACGCTGTATTGCATGAATGTGCCCGTCTCCGTTGGCGAACAGGAAGGCGTGGGTGACATGGGCGGTGCGCCCGCCGAACCTGGACGGCTTTTCCTGCACGCCGACCTGAGCCCGCAGCACCTGGCAGCGGTCACCCAGGACCAGGGGGCGGAACCACTCGAACTCCATGACGGCCTGATACGAGCCCAGCCCTGCGAACGGGTCGCCTTTGAGCAGCTTCTTCTGCTCGGGGGTCGTTGGTGGCGCCGCGTTTTCGCCCATGGTGTACATAAAGTTCGGAGGGGCGATGAGCCTGCCCCAGCGAGTATTCTTGGCGTACTCGGGGTCACACCACAGTGGGTTGGCGTCCCCGTAACCATACGCAAAATGCCGGACGCCGTCGGCGGTGACCTCGTGATTGTGCGCCGTTAGTGGCCGCTCGGGGATGCCTATGCGTTGGCGAGACCGCTCGAACGCCTCGTCCGTCAAGATCCCGTAGTTCTCGTCGGTCGGATTCGTTGTGGTGCTCATGGCCGACTCCTCTGCTCGCCCTGCCCGTGCTCGATATAGTTATATCATATATATTATTTATGGCATGGATGGGATTCGTCTCGCCCGGCCGGGGGACGGGAGGGTCTCCAGGCATCTGCGGCGCGATCGAGCCAGCCCGCGCCGGTCGCCTACCGCAGCGGGCGAATTGGAATTCGGATTGACCGGCGAGTCTCGTAGGCACTACCGGTCGGCCGGCTGTAGCGAATGCGATCGGGGAGCCGATTGGCCGCTCGGGAGTGGTCTGGTAGCGCTCTTTCGGGCGAACCAGTACGTGGCGAGCATGGCGACAAGTAGCCAAACAACGACGAGTGCTGTGCCGAGCGTCCCATGGTGTTGGGGGCCTGCCGGCTGCTGCGGAATCGTGGCGAACGGCTGAACCGAACCGGTCACCGTCAGCATGTGGCCCTGCCAAAGCATGAAAAACGGGGCGACGACGTAGAGGTACAGCAGGTGCAGGACGAGGATATAGCCGATCGCGTTGAGTATGGCGCGTCGAGCGGGCGCCGCGGTGAGCGTGCGCGTGCGTCGCTCAATAAAGGTATTGCCCTCTGCGTCGCGAAACCCGATCAAGCAGGCGCACCAGGTGATCATCAATGCCATTGCGAGGGGCTCGTACAGCGGAATTTGTCCCGTTGTACCAGCAAAGATGTTCAAGTGTGGCGCTATTCGCGAGTAGGCCCATAGAGGAACAAGTCGCGCCGGTCCGAGCTGCATGGACACGTCAAATGCCATCCCCATGGCGATTGCCATCACCACAAGCGTCGGTCGGGGCGATAACGCCCACCGGTGTGCGACGCGTCCAGCCAAAGCGATCGCTGCCAAAGCTGGCAGCAAGTAGTACATGACATAACCCGCCGGTGAGATCACCGGCAAACCACCCTGGGTCGCCGCGAGTGGACCGATCGCGGGGAGTCGAAGCATATCGGGATGAAATTGAACGAACATCGCCCGGTCGAACGGTGCCTCCATCCACGAGATGGCGACGATCGCCGACGCTAGGTACAGGATGGGGTGGATGCGCCGCCTATGGATGCTCACCTTTACGAAGTACGCCAGGACGCAAAGCAGCGAAATCACGCTTGCGACCTCAAATACCCGCACAGAGGCCGTCGTGGACATCTCAGACTCCTAGGTAGTGTTCGCCTCGACATGAGTTGGTGGGAGCGTTGTTACGCCAATCCAGCCCGACATACCTTAGCAACCGCTGGGGCGATACAGATAGATGATTCAGATAATTCGGGCGGATTCCGGGTCATCGGAACAATCATTGCGCGCCGTGCTGCGGGTTTTTTGAGGTGACTGCCATTTAGCCGGGGCTTCGCGTTGCCCGTCCGTGCGCCGAGCGGGCCACAGGCCGAGCGGACGGTTGGGCCTCGAGAGCCGTCGCGCGTCTTGGTCGAGAGGGGCCTAATTGAAGAGGTCGACTACAGCTGTGCCACCGGGCTCGAACTTGAAGATGTACTTGGCCGCCGCCTCCATGTGCACCCGCCAGTACTTCTCGGCGCCCTCGCCGTCGCGCGCCTGGATGAGCCCGATCTCCTTCTTGTAGGCCCGCAGTGTGCGTTGGAAGCGGCCGGGCGCCAACTGCCCTTCGTGGATCACTCCCTGTGAGATGGCCCGCGTCGTGTGTGTTTCGACGATGTCGGCTAACACTGCCCCCTGCACACCAAGGGTCTTGTTTCCGCAACGCTGCATGATCAGAAGATGAAATTGGTAGGTCGTGTGGCTCCAGCGCGACATGTCCGGCGCGCCTTCGGGTCCGGCCTTGATGAGTTCGGCGAGGTCGGCGACGACGTCGCGAAGATCGTCGAGGTCACGTTCGGTGCGGACCCTGGCAAGCATGCGTGCGCAGGCAGGTTCGGTGACCATGCGCGCTTCGTAGACGTCACGCAGTGTGGTGCCTTGCATTTGGAGCAACAGTCCCACGTGGCGGGCGGCGACGATCGGATCGGGAGCCAAAACTTGGGCGCCGCCATGGGCGCCTCGCCGCACGCCGACGAGGCTTTCGGTTTCGAGGATGCGGAAGGCCTCACGCAACGTCGGGCGCGACACACTAAACTGGCTCATCAACTCCACTTCCGGAGGAAGCGTCTCACCGGGAAGCAGGTCTCCGCGCACGATCTGGCGGCGCAGATGGCCGGCGATGAGCTCAGCCATCTTGGGCGCACGCATCACGGTGCCGACGCGTTGGGGCTCTTGCGTCGCGACGGGCTCTGGGCTAGTCATAGAATCATCTTACTTTCCTACCCCTTTAACAGTCCGCTTGCGGCGGGCGCGGCGTGCTTGTGTTTGGCCCACGTCGGCTTTTAACAGTCGGATTATTGCACTAAACCTGCGAGCGGGGTTGCCCGCAGCGCTGGGCGTTGGGCATGCAGGAGATCACCGGCGGAGCGGGAAGTGGACCCTTGGGACCTGGCGTCGATGACTTTGTCAACCTAGTCAAGGCGCGAGCGGTAAGGGCAGGGCGTCAGCGCCGGAGTAATGCGGTGGTCGCCGAGGACACCGGAGCGGTGAGCATGCCCACCCACGCGTCGACATAGTTGTGCAGTTGCAGTTCGCTGATGCGGTGTTGCGCGCGGGCGTGCTCACCTAGGAGGTTCAGCACGCTGTTGTAGAGCTGGAACGACCGTGCGCGGCGGAGCCGGTCAGGCATGTCGGGTATGGCCTTGGCGACCAGTTTATCCATCACCGTGGTGGTCCAATCCAGGTGGTCGGCGGGCCAGTAATCTTTTGTGGCGCGCGGGTTTTCGCTTAGCCGGGCCAAGAAAGGCACGAACATCGCGCCGGATTCGATGGATTCCCACAGCGGGCGGACTACCAGCCACACGATCGAGCGGGGATCCTCCTCGGCGCCGGCCTCGCGGGCATCCTCGAGGAGTTCGGCTCGCCGCGCATCCAGGTCGGCGTTGCGCCAGTGGATCAACGCCTGGACCAGCCCGGTCTTGGACCCGAAGTGGTAGGTGATTGCCGAGGCGTTGGACTGACCGGCGTGCGCGCGGATCTCCTGCATGGTGATGCCCTCGATGCCGCGTTCGCCGAAGAGGGCCTCGGCTGTCTCCATGAGCGCGATGCGGGTGGCGTGACCCGCTGCATGCCGGCGCTTGTTCATGACCGAGCCCCTTCCGCCGCCACACCGACCGTAATGCACAGTGTGCCAGTACCAGAGGCAAAAGGTAATGGGAAGATCTTAAAAAGTGTTGACAGCCAAATGGTTAGATGAATAATATAAATCAATCGGCTCGTCGATCGGCGGGCGGGGAACCAACTGAGGCTGGAGACGCGCAGATGTCGAAAAGGTGGACCTGCTCGGGTGATTCACACTTCCTGGAGCCCGAGGATGTCTGGAGTTCACGCCTGCCCAAGGCGCTGGCTGACCTGACCCCGAAATCGCAGCGGGATCCCGACGGCGAGTGGGAGACGGTGTCGGTCGACGGCCAGACGTTTCGGCGCAAGCTGCCGACGTCGGCTGCGGTGTCGTTCATGGAGGAAAGCCACAAGCCTCAGGGCGTGAGGGACCCCCGCGCCCGGCTGGCCGATCTTGACAAGGAAGGGGTGTGGGCCGAGGTCATTTTCCCGAGCCTGGGAATGTGGGCATCGACCTTCCGCACACCTGAGCTGTTGCAGGCATGCATGCGGGCCAGCAATGAGTATGCGAGAGACGAACTGGCGTCGGTATCGGATCGCTACGTGGTCACGGGTCAGGTTTCCACGTTGAGCGTCGCGGATGCGGTCAGTGAGATTGAGTGGCTGGCCGAGAACGGTTTCAGGACCGTGTTCTTGCCCACCACGCCGCATCCGTCGGCGCCGGACTGGCACAGCAACGACTGGGAGCCGTTCTGGGAGATCTGTGAGACGGCCGGCATAGTGCCCGCGTTTCACATCGGCACCGACCCCATTGACATGACCACCGGGGGTCTGGGTCAGGTCTATCGGGGCCCCGGTGGTGCGGTGATGAACTACGCCGAAACGACCTTCAGCGGCCAGCGCGCCGCAATGAAGCTGGTGGCCTCCGGTGCGTTGGACCGCCATCCAAGGCTGCGGATCCTCATCTCGGAGGGTGGGGCGACCTGGATTCCGTTCCTGGGTGACCGGCTGCGGGAGGGATATCGCCAACATCACATGGCGGTGCGGCCCAAACTGAGCCGAGACCCCAAGGAAATTCTGATGACCCAGGTATTCGCCTCGTTCCAGCACGACGAGACCGCGGTGGCCGCCAACGAAGCGATGGGCTACAAGAACGTGATGTTCGGCTCGGATTACCCGCACATGGAGGGGACGTTCGGCCACACTCAGAAAACGCTGGAAGGGCTGTTCGCCGATGCTGCCCCCGAGACGGTGCTGCGCATCACGCAGGGCGCGTTTTACGACCTCTTCCCTCACGTCCCCCCGGTGCCTGAGAGCACCGAGTGCATTCAGGCCTAGGCGGTGGTGAGCATCAGCGGATTGCGCGATGCCGCGATCGTCGGGATCGGTGCCACGCCCTATTATCGGCGCGGCGAGTCGTTGCCGCGCACGCCGGGGGAACTGGCGTGCCAGGCGATTTTGGCGGCATGCGACGACGCGGGCATCTCGGTCAAGCAGATCGACGGCTTCGCCTACTACTCGGGCGCGTCGGCCGGCTATGGCGAGAAGATGGACACCGCCGATTTCATGGAAACCCTTGGTATTCCGGAAGTTACGTTTACCGCCGCGTTGACCGCAGGTGGGGGCGGATCGGCCGGCTCGATCGGGCTGGCGCGCGCCGCCATCGTCGCCGGGGATGCCACTACGGTGGTCACGGTGATGGCGCTGCAGCAAGCCAAGCAGCGCTTGGGGACGGTGTATGCGTCGGTGGCTCCGGATCCCGTGAATTCGTTTGTGCAGCCCAGCGGGTTATCTGGTCCCGGTCATTTGATGTCGGTGTTAGCCCGGCGGCACATGCACCTGTACGGCACACGTCGTGAGGCGTTCTGTGAGATCGCCGTGAGCCAACGAGCCAACGCGCTGACTCGGCCGAAGGCCCGCTTCTACGGGGTGCCGCTGACCGCCGAAGAGTACTTCAACGCGCGCATGATCGCCGAGCCTCTGTGCTTGTATGACTTCTGCCAGGAAACCGACGGCGCCGTGGCGGTCATTACGACCAGCATCGCGCGGGCTCGGCACCTCAAGCAAAAGCCTGTGCCGATTGTGGCGGCCGCGCATGGGGGCTCGCGGTTGTGGGGACGGGCGTTCGCATGGATGGGCATGCCGGACGAATACTTTGCGTCGGCGGGTAATAAGCCCATCGCGGAGAGGCTCTATAAGCAGGCCGGCATCCGTCCTTCTGACATCGACGTGGCGTTACTCTACGACCACTTCAGCCCGATGGTGCTCATGCAGTTGGAGGACTACGGGTTCTGCGAACGTGGCGCGGGGGGCGAGTTTGTCGAATCCGGCGCGATCCGTTATTCGCCGCACCGCACGGCGGGCACCGTCGCCGTCAACACCCATGGCGGCCAGCTCTCGGAGGCTTACATCATCGGAATGACTCACATCATGGAAGGCGTTGAGCAGATGCGCGGCACTGCAGTCAACCAGGTCGAAGATGCCGGGTACGCGCTCGTCACCGGGGGCCCGGCCTCGCTGCCTGTGTCCGGAATCATCTTGGGCAGAGACGACTGATGACACGGGCCAGCGCGCTGCCCGGTGAGACGGTGCAGATCACCACCAGTCCGGTCACCGAACCGTTCTGGGAAGCCGCCAAACACCGACGCCTGGTCGCTCCCCAGTGCGCAAGATGCGGTCAGTTCCGGCTTCCCCCTACGCCTTACTGTCCGCAGTGCCAGCACAACGAGGTCAACTGGGTGACGCTGTCGGGGCGCGCGATCGTGTACAGCTTCGCTGTGGTGCACGGCTTCCCCGGCCTGCCTGACGTCACCCTGGTCCCTGTGGTGGTGGACCTGCCTGACGCGCCGGGCGCGCGCCTGGTGAGCAACCTCATCGACATCGAAACTGATGAGGTGCAGATCGGCATGGAGCTGAGCGTCGATTTCCATCCGATCAGCGACGGCTGGTTGCTGCCGGTGTTCCGGCGGGCCCGGCATGCAGAAGGCATCAAGCCATGAGTGATGACAACAGTCTGCATGAAAAGCCGCTGGAGTTCTTGCAATCGATCGCCAACAACGCTGGGGACTGCACCGGGCAGGCCATCGTGCCGTCTAAGGACGGCGAGCACTACGACTGCTGGTGCTCGTGTCGGCAATGGCGCATCGAAGCCGCCAGTGTCGAAGAAGGCTTGCGGGCCGCGCGCGAACACACCGAAAGCGCCCGTGTTGGATGACGTTGGCGGCGGACACCTCGGATTTAGCGATAACGTCGAACGACCTTGGCGTGCAGCGAGATTGCCGGGCGGCCCGCAGTACGGCGCGGTCTACGCGGGGATGATCGACAACTTGCGGAGTTTTCTGGACCAGCTTGCCGCTGCACGGCCAGACCCGCAAAGCATCGAGGCGCTATCGGCTGATTTGAGCCGCTGGACGGGGCGGTTGGCCCCCATGGAGGCCGCCGAGCGTGACCGGTTGTTCGGGCGGTGCACCAATGTGCCCGGGCGCGCACAGACGATGGCTCCGCGTTTGGTGGTCACGGGCGTCACCGATGACGCGGTCACTGCCAGCGTATGTTTCGGTCCATATTTCCTCGGCGGCAATGGAGCAGCGCACGGTGGAGCGATCCCGCTGGTCTTCGATGAGATCATGGGGCGGCTGGCGAATTCTGCGGGGCGGCCGGCGCAGCGGACTGCGTTTCTGCACACCGACTTTCGTTCCATCACTCCCATCGGACGGCCGCTTAAACTGCGGGCAAGGCTTTTCCGCGAAGAGGGCCGCAAGCGATGGATCCGTGGCGAGCTGCATGACGGTGACTTGTTGTGCGCTGAGGCGGAGGGCCTCTTCGTTGCGCTCAGACCCGGGCAGCCGTGAACGGGATCCATTCGGCGTCATCGGATGCCAGCTGGGGGCCGGCGGTGTCCTCGGCTGGGCGGCGTCCATTGTGCCTCGGATCAACGCTGATACCACTGGGTCGATTTGCCAGGAGACCGGTTTGCGTTAGGCGGCGTAGCTGCTCGGAGGAGGCCGAGCGGGCCGAAAGAGTTTAATAAACTATCGGAATTGCCTTGAAGTTATGAGCAGTGCCAGCAAGTATTGGTGGCACCCATCACAGATGCCGCGACCTTATGAATGAGACACCAATGACTACCTCGACCTCAACCGTCGGCCAGGGCCCGCTTCGGGGCCTGCGTGTCGTCGACTTGTCCACGACATTGCCCGGCGTGCAGTGCAGCCAGTTTTTCGCCGACGCCGGCGCCGACGTCATCATGGTCGAACCGCCGGGTGGCTCTGCGGTGCGCAGCTTTCCGGGATGGCCGGGACTGTTGCGATCCCGACGCAGCATCACTTTGGACATCTACGACGAGGCCGACTGGCGGGTGCTGCGTGGCCTACTCGCCGAGGCCGATGTGCTGATCACCACCATGCGGCCGGCCGTCGCCGAGCGTCTCGGCCTGACCGGCGAAAAGGTAGGTGCTGACTACCCCCGCCTGATCGTCGCCAGCATCACCGGCTTTGGGTCGACCGGACCGTGGCGCAACTACAAGGGCTACGAAGGCTTGGTGGCCGCCAAGACCGGCCTGATGCACAACAAGCGTCAGCTGACGTCCCGGCCGGGGCCGGCGTATGTCTCGGTGCCCTATGCGTCGTGGGGGGCGGCGCACTCCGCCATCCACGGGACGCTGGCGGCGCTGCACGAGCGCGTGCGCAGCGGTCTGGGGCAGGTGGTGGAGTCGAATATGGTGCTGGGATTGGGTGCGATGGATCCCTACAACTGGTTCTACGAGATGGTGCTGCAGCGGTATCCCGGCGCCTACAGCCCGCAGGATCTGCCGTACGACGAGCATGGCCGCCCATGCGCGCCGCTGTTGTACTCGCTGCTAATCGCTCCGAGCAGTGACGGGACGTGGCTGCAGTTCGCGCAGACCGCGCCGCGATTGATGCAGGCATGGCTGAGCGAACTGGGCATGATCGGGTGGCTGGCCGACCCGAAGTGGAAGGGCTTCCCACTCTTGGAGGATCCTGAACTGCGCGAAGAGTTTTGGCTGGAGATGATCAGCCGGGTCCGGGCCCGCACGTTGGCCGATTGGCAGCACACCTTTGAAACCAACCCTGACGTCAGTGCGGAGATCTTCCGGACCCCGCACAGCGCGTTCGAGCACCCGCAGGTGGTGCACGAAGGGCGGGGGTTGATCATCGAGCACCCGCAGCTCGGAGCCGTGCGCCAGCCCTCGCCACAGGTTCATGTCGAGGGACGACCCTTGACAGATCCGCGGCCGGCTCCGATGCCCGGTGATCACAACGAGGAGCTGCGCGAACTCTCGCTGGCCGCCGCTTCCCACGAACAGCATCCCGGGACGGCGACCGAAGCCGCTCAAGCTGGGCTGCCGCTGCAGGGCATCACCATTGTGGAGTTCGGAGTCATGTTCGCTGGCCCCTACGGAGCCACATTGCTGACCGATCTGGGCGCGCGTGTCATCAAGATCGAGGCCGCCGGCGGCGATAACATCCGCGCGCTCGTGCCGTTCCCAGAAGCTGGCGGCGCCAAGGTGCTCCAAGGCAAGGAAAGTGTCGTCGTCGACCTGCGTTCGAAGGAGGGGCAGTCGATTGTTCACCGGATCGTCGAGCACGCCGACGTCGTGCTGCAGTGTTTCCGGGCCGGAGCCGCTCAGCGGGCGGCCGTCGATGAGCAGACGCTAACCGCGATCAACCCGGATCTGGTGTATATCAATGCGGTCGGATACGGGACCAGCGGTCCCTACGGCGGACGTCCCGCGTATGCGCCGTCCATCGGCGCCGCCACGGGTTTGGCATCGACGGATGGTCGGGGACGTACCGCGGCACCGACCACCGATGCCGAGATCCGGGTGGGTGCAAGGACTTTGCATTCAGCCAATGCCGTGCCGGCTGCGCAGGCCGACGGCATCGCCGCGCTGGGGGTTGCCTCGACGATTATGCTCGGCCTTTACGCTCGCGATCTCGGTCGCAGCCTGCGTGGTACGACCACGACCATGCTGGGCAGCGCACTCAATGCGCTGATGCACTTGAATAACGGCTATGCCGGTGCCCCCGAGATGGCTGTCGCCGACGAAGAGTTCTGGGGACTCAACGCGCTTTATCGTATCTACCCGGCCGAGGACGGTTATGTGTTCCTGGCCGCTCCGAAGGAATCGGAGTGGACGGCGTTGGCGACCGCTTTGGAACCCTACGTCGACCTTGGTGGGGACACACGCTTTATGAGCGCCTCGGCCCGTCAAGAACATGACCGCGAACTCGCCGAAGTGCTTGCCGGCGTGTTCGCCAAGCGCGGAAAGCTGGACTGGGAAGCCGAATTGACCGGCATGGACGTCGGCTGCGTGGCGGTGATGGAGCGCAACGCAGAAGCGGTGCTGCAAGGCGACGAGTTCCATCTGGCTGGTTTCAGCGTCGATGCGGTCAGTCCGATCTTCGATGAGCATCGGCGCTTGGCGCCTGTTCTGCGCTTCTCCCGGTCGCTGACTAAGGCTGATGCTGGATGCACCATCGGCCAGCACACCGATTCCGTGCTCACCGAAATCGGTTATAGTGCAGGCGAACTTGCCGATTTGCGAGAACGAAAGATCATCGAGTAGCTTCGCGATCAAGGCGGCGCTGAGCTCGGGCGGCGCTGGTAATGCGCTGCGCCGAGGATGACCGCCGCTGTGCGATTAGCGCGGCGCGGGCCGATGGGTCACTGTGGGCAACGGATGCGTCACCGAGTTCGGATCAATCCAAGCCTGGGGCTAGCCGAGTAATGCACACCGATGTTGTCCTCGATGATCGTTCGTGGGGCGGCGAAATCTGTTCCCGCGTACACGTTTACATTGGGACCGAATCTTGGTGCTGGGCACAGGTTCGGCTGCTGGTGCGTGGTGCTCGGGGACGGCCGCGCGGACGGATTGAGCGGACTTGGCTACGTCCTCGAGCGGGACAGGTGGTGCGAGATCCGCTCGCCGATGCGAGTCGGCACCCGGTGGCCGGTGGGTGCTGTGCTGTCGCCCCGGTCGTGGTCAGATCCGCTCGATGATCGTTGCGTTGGCCATGCCCCCGCCCTCGCACATCGTCTGCAGTCCGTAGCGGCCTCCGGTGGCGT
>NZ_LZKK01000240.1 GCF_001672815.1 Mycobacterium sp. E796
CGGACAACGTGACCGTGGTGGTCGCCGACGTCGTCGACTACGACTACGGTCAAACCCAGCCGATTCTGGCCGGTGCGGTATCCGGCGACGACGACCAGCTGACCACCCTGCCCAACACCTCCGCAGGGCGCGCCTCGGCCATCAGACCCCGCGACGAGGTCGCCAAACGCGTTCCGCCACAAGAGGAACCGTCCCGGCGGCAGCGATGGTCGCGTCGACGGATGGCGATCGTCGTCACCCTGATGGTGCTGCTGTTGCTTGCGGGCCTCGGAATCGGCCGAGCCATCATCCGCAGCAACTACTACGTCGCCGAATACCGCGGCATGGTGTCGATCTTGCGGGGAATCCAAGGGTCGCTGCTGGGAATGTCGCTGCACGAACCCTATTTGATCGGCTGCCTGAATGCCCGCAACGAGTTGTCGTTGATCGGTTTCAGTCAGAGCGGAGGCCATCTGGACTGTCGCCTGATGCAACTGCAGGATCTGCGGCCGCCCGAACGCGCCCAGGTTCAGGCCGGGCTGCCCACCGGAAGCCTGGACGACGCGATCGCCCAATTGCGCGAACTGTCCACCAACTCCCTGCTGCCACCCT
>NZ_LZKK01000241.1 GCF_001672815.1 Mycobacterium sp. E796
CATGCAGGCGATGGCCGACGGAATGGCGGTGCGCACCAAGTATTTCGACGATTACTTCATCGACGCGGTCGGCGCCGGCGTGCGCCAGGCGGTCATCCTGGCATCCGGCCTCGACTCGCGCGCCTACCGGTTGCCGTGGCCGGACGGCATGGTGGTCTACGAGATCGACCAGCCGCAGGTGATCGAGTTCAAGACCACCACGCTGGCCGGCATCGGCGCCGAACCCACCGCCGCCCGGCACACCGTCGCGGTCGATCTGCGGCAAGACTGGCCGGCCGCGCTGCGGGAGGCCGGGCACGACACGACGGCGCCGACCGCCTGGTTGGCCGAGGGCCTGCTGATCTACCTGCCGCCGGAGGCCCAGGACCGGCTGTTCGACAACATCACCGCGCTCAGCGCGCCCGGCAGCACCGTCGCCACCGAATTCGTCCCCGGCATCATCGATTTCGACGCCAGCCGGGTGCAGGACATGGCCGGCGTATTCCGGGAGCACGGCGTCGACGTCGACATGGCGTCACTGGTCTACACCGGGGAACGCAACCACGTCGTCGACTACCTGCGGTCCAAGGGCTGGGACGCCGAGGGCGTCGAGCGAACGGAACTGTTCCGGCGCAACGACATCGAGGTACCACCCCCGGAGCAGGACGATCCGCTCGGCGAGATCATCTTCATCAGCGGCCGGCTCGCGGGTTAGAGTCGCGGGTTTCCCAGCCACAGCGCGCTGACGCCGCCCAGCGTCTGCTCGACATTGTTGAGGATCCCGGCGATCGAGCGGCCCAGCAGCGCGCCCAGCGACGCCGCCGCTGGCTGCGACGAGGCCCGCGGACGGACGAGGTCCAGCAGCGACGACCCGGGATAGCTGACGACGCGTACCTCGGCGTCCTCGTCCAGGCCGGCCAGGACCTTGGCCCGGCGCACCGCGGCCCGGAAGCCGCCGAGCTCGTCGACCAGGCCCCGTTCGAGGGCGTCGGCGCCGGTCCAGACCCGGCCCCGCGCAACGAGTTCAACGGCTTCACCGCTCAACTTGCGGCCCTCGGCGACCCGTTCCACGAAGTCCCTGTAGAGCAGGTCGGCCTCGGCCTCGCGATGCCGGCGCTGTTCCGGCGTGAACGGCGCGTCGACCGACCAGGCATCGGCATTCGCGTTGGTGCGCACCGTATCCGACGCGACGCCCAGGCGATCCTTCAGGTCGCGCACCACCAGCTTGCCGGTGATCACGCCGATCGAGCCGGTGATCGTGCCCGGGTTGGCCAGGATCGCGTCGGCGCCCATCGCGACGTAGTAGCCCCCGGACGCCGCCACGGCACCCATCGAGGCCACCACCGGCTTGCCGGCCTCGCGCGCCCTTGCCACCTCACGCCAGATGGTCTCCGACGCGATGACCGCGCCCCCCGGGCTGTCCACCCGCAACACGATCGCGGACACCGCATCGTCGGCGGCGGCCTCCCGCAGCGCCGCCGCAATGGTGTCGGCGCCGGCGGTCGACGTGCCCAGCGGCAGGAACTGCGGGCCACCGCGTCCGGTGACGATCGTGCCGTCGATGGTGACCACGGCCAGCGTCGGCTTGGGCCGGCGGCCTGGGACCGACGGCACGGGCGGGGTCAGTCGCGGCCGGGCCGCGCCGGCGTAGCGCGCCAGGTAGAGCCGCGGCGGGGTGCTTTCGTCCGAACCATCCTGCACGCCAACCAGTTCCGCGATCCGGGCGTAGGCCTCGTCGCGGAATCCGATCCGGTCGACGAGGCCCGAGGCCACCGCGTCGTCACGCAGCAGCGGGCCCCGGTCGGCCAGCTCGTCGAGCGCCTCCGGCTCGACCTTGCGCGACTCGGCGATCGCTCCCCACACCTGCTCTTGCAGGCTCTCGAGCATCCGCGTGACGGCCTCGCGGTGGGCCTCGGTGAAGCCGCCCTCGGTCAGAAGGTTTGCCGCCGATTTGTATTCGCCCGTCGCGATGATCTGGGCTTCGATCCCCGCCTTGTCGAGCGCGTCGCGCAGGAACATGGCGTTGCTCGCGAAGCCGATCAGCCCGACACTTCCCGAGGGCTGCATCCAGACTTCGCCGAACGCCGAGGCCAGGTAGTAGGACAGCGTGCCTGGGTAGGTCTCGGCCCAGGCCAGCGACGGCTTCACGGCGGCGAACGCCGCGATCGCCTCCCGCAGTTCCTGGACCGCGGCCGGCGGCGCCGCCGCGAGCTGCACGCGCGCGATCAGCCCGGCGACCCGCGGGTCCTCGGCGGCGCGGTGGATCGCCGCGACGGTGTCGCGCAGCGACATCGGGCGGTTGCCCCCGGTGATGATCGCCGTCGGGTCGAAGCCGGTGGTCTCCGGCGGCGCCGAGCGCAGGTCGAACTCGAGGACGCAGCCGTTGGGCACGCCGTGGTGGCGCGCCGTGTCGACGCGGCCGGCCAGGGCGCGGACGTCGTCGAGACTTGGGACCGAGGGCAGGAAACCGAACATGTTCGCAGCCTACCGATCGGGCGCCGTACGGTGGTCGGGTGAGGTTTTCCATCGCGATCCCCCAATTCGACTACGACGATTTCGACGCGCCCGGTCTGCGCGCCTACCTTGCCCGCGCCGAGGAGCTCGGGTTCGAGGGCGGCTGGGTGCTTGAGCAGATCATCGGCGAGGCGCCGCTGCTGGCGCCGCTGGAGCTGCTGGCGTATTGCGCCGCGTGCACCGAGCGGCTACGCCTCGGGGTCGCCGTCTTGGTGACGTCGCTGCACGATCCGCTGCAGCTGGCCTCGTCCGCCACCGCCGTCGACCGGCTCAGCCACGGGCGGTTGGACATCGGGGTCGGGGCCGGCGGCGGCTTTCGCCGATTCGATGCCTTCGGCGTCGAAAAGGCAACGTACATCTCGTATTTCACCGAGGGCTTGGAGCTGATGAAGGCGGCCTGGTCCGACGCGCCCCGGGTGACGTTTCACGGGCGGTTCCGCGACGTCGACGACCTGCCCATCCAGCCGAAGCCAGTGCAGCGGCCGCATCCGCCGATCTGGTTCGGCGGGCTGGCCCCCAAGGCGCTGGCCAGGGCGGTGCGCCACGGTGATTCGTTTCTGGGCGCGGGCTCGTCGACCACCGAGGCGTTCGCCGGGGCCGTCGCCGTGGTGCGCCGCGAACTCGCCGAACAACGAAAGGACCCCGCCCACTTCACCATTGGCAAGCGGGTCTACCTGACGGTCGACGACGACGCGGCGCGGGCCCGGGAGCGGGTGCTCGCGGGGCTGCATCGCATCTACGGCGATACCATTCCCGGCGGCGAAGACGTGCCGGTGTCGGGCACGCCCGACGACGTGGTACGCGGGCTGCGCGAGGTGATCGACGCGGGGGCCGAGTACCTGCTACTCAACCCCGTCGGCGCGGACGTAGGAGAGAACCGCGAACAGATGGAACGCCTTGCCGCGGAGGTCATTCCGCAGCTGAGCTGACTACAGCTCGGTGACCGAGCCGCCGGCCGCGGTGATCTTCTCGCGCGCGCTGCCGCTGAACTTGTGCGCGGACAGGTCGACCTTGACGGTCAACGTGCCGTCACCGAGGACCTTGACCAAACAGTTGCGGCGAACCGCACCCTTGGCCACCAGCTCGTCCACGCCGACGGAACCGCCCTGCGGGAACAGCCGGTTGATGTCGCCGACGTTGACGATCTCGTACTCGGTGCGGAACCGATTCCGGAATCCCTTGAGCTTGGGCAGCCGCATGTGAATCGGCATCTGGCCACCCTCGAAGGTCGCCGGCACGTTCTTGCGGGCCTTGGTGCCCTTGGTGCCGCGGCCGGCCGACTTGCCCTTGGAGCCCTCGCCGCGACCGACACGGGTGCGCGCTTTCTTCGACCCGGGTGCGGGTTTCAGGTCGTGCAATTTGATGGTCATTTGGCCTCCTCCACCTCGACGAGGTGGCGCACCACCGCGATCAGGCCGCGAGTCTGTGCGTTGTCCTCACGGACCACCGAATGGCGGATCCGCCGCAGGCCCAGGGTCCGCAGGCTCTCGCGCTGCTTCCAGCGAGCACCGATGGTGCTGCGCACCTGGGTGATCTTGAGCTGACTCATGGCTGCGCTCCTGAAATCTGAGCCTCACGCGCCGCCGCCGCACTGGCCAGTGCGTCGCTTTCCCGGCGCGCCTTCAACATGCCGGCCGGGGCGACGTCCTCGATCGGCAGTCCGCGGCGAGCGGCCACCTCCTCGGGACGCTGCAGGAGCTTGAGCGCGGCCACGGTCGCGTGCACCACGTTGATCGCGTTGTCACTGCCCAACGACTTGGCCAGGATGTCGTGCACCCCAGCGCATTCCAGGACGGCGCGGGCCGCGCCGCCGGCGATGACGCCGGTACCCGGGCTGGCGGGACGCAGCAGCACGACGCCCGCGGCCGCCTCACCCTGCACCGGGTGCGTGATGGTGCCGCCGATCAACGGGACCCGGAAGAAGCCCTTGCGCGCCTCCTCGACACCCTTGGCGATCGCGGCCGGCACCTCCTTGGCCTTGCCGTAGCCGACGCCGACCATGCCGTTGCCGTCGCCGACGATGACCAGAGCGGTGAAGCTGAATCGCCGTCCACCCTTGACCACCTTGGAGACGCGGTTGATGGCGACGACCCGCTCCAGGTAGTTGCTCTTCTCGCCGTCGCGGTCACGACCGCCGCGGCCACCACCGTCGCGCCGGCCGCGGCTGTCGCGGCCGTCACCGCGCGAGTCGCGGCTGTCGCGGCTGTCCGGGCCCTGCCCGCCGGCCGACTGTTCCGCCATTATGCGGTCCTTCCAGTTGTCATCAGGCTCATGTTGTTCATCAGAATCGCAATCCGTTCTCGCGCGCGGCATCCGCCAGCGCGGCGATCCGTCCGCCGTAGGTGTACCCCCCGCGGTCGAAGACCACGGTCTCGATGCCGGCGGCCTTGGCGCGCTCGGCGATCAACTGACCGACCCGCACGCTGCGCGCCTTCTTGTCGCCGTCCAGGCCACGCACGTCGGCCTCGATCGACGACGCCGCGGCCAGCGTGGTGCCGTTCTCGTCGTTGACCAGTTGCACGTGGATGTGCCGCGCGGAGCGGTGCACCACCAGCCGCGGGCGCTGCGGGGTGCCCGCAAGCTTCTTGCGCAGCCGCGCGTGCCTGCGCAGCCGGGAGACCCGCCGCGTCGCGGATACGTTCTGCCCCACCGGCTTTCCGGCCGGGGCGGCCGTCTTCGTTTGCGCCATGACTACTTACCTGTCTTTCCGACCTTGCGGCGGATCTGCTCGCCCTCGTAGCGCACGCCCTTGCCCTTGTACGGGTCAGGGCGGCGCAGGCGGCGGATGTTCGCCGAGATCTGACCGACCTTCTGCTTGTCGATCCCGGTGACCGTGAACTTCGTCGGTGACTGGACCGCGAACGTGATGCCCTCCGGCGCCTCGATCACGACGGGGTGGCTGTAGCCCAGCGCGAACTCGAGGTTGGAGCCCTTGAGCTGCACGCGGTAGCCGACACCGAAGATCTCCATCTTGACGGTGTAGCCCTCCGTCACGCCGGTGACCAGGTTGGACACCAGGGTGCGCGACAGCCCGTGCAGCGAGCGGTTGCGCCGCTCGTCGTTGGGGCGGGTGACCACGATCGCGCCGTCGTCGTTGCGCGCCACCGTGATCGGTTCGGCGACGGTCAGATTCAGGCTGCCCTTGGGGCCCTTCACCGAGACGTTCTGGCCGTCGATCGTTACGTCGACTCCGGAGGGGACCGGAACCGGCTGCTTACCAATACGTGACATGTTTAACCCCTCACCACACGTACGCGAGGACTTCGCCGCCCACGCCCTGTCTGGCTGCCTGACGGTCGGTGAGCAGACCCGACGAGGTCGAGATGATCGCGACGCCCAGTCCGCCGAGCACGCGCGGCAGGTTGGTGGATTTCGCGTACACCCGCAACCCCGGCTTGGACACGCGGCGCAGGCCGGCGATGCTGCGTTCCCGGCTCGGCCCGTACTTGAGCTGGACGACCAGCGACTTGCCGACCCGAGCGTCTTCGGTGTGGAAGTCGTTGATGTAGCCCTCGTTCTTGAGGATCTGGGCGATGTTGGCCTTGATCTTCGAGTGCGGCAACGTCACCTCGTCGTGATACGCCGAATTGGCGTTGCGCAGACGCGTCAGGAAGTCGGCGATCGGATCGGTCATCGTCATAGTTGCGTCCTATGTCCCGTCACCAGCTGCTCTTCTGCACGCCGGGCAGCTCGCCCGCGTGCGCCATCTCGCGCAGGCAGATTCTGCAGAGCCCGAACTTGCGGAACACCGCGCGCGGACGTCCGCACTTGCTGCAGCGGGTGTAGCCGCGCACAGCGAACTTCGGCTTGCGCGCGGCCTTGTTAACCAGTGCCTTCTTAGCCATCTAGTCAGTTCTCCTTGAACGGAAATCCGAGGGCCCGCAACAGGGCTCGTCCTTCGTCGTCGGTCGTCGCCGAGGTGACGACGTTGATGTCCATGCCGCGGACCCGGTCGATCTTGTCCACGTCGATCTCGTGGAACACCGACTGCTCGGCAAGTCCGAACGTGTAGTTGCCGACGCCGTCGAACTGCTTGGGCGAAAGCCCGCGGAAGTCACGGATACGCGGCAGCGCGATCGAGGTGAGCCGGTCGAGGAACTCCCACATACGGTCCCCGCGCAGCGTCACGCGCACGCCGATCGGCATGCCCTCGCGCAACTTGAACTGCGCGATGGACTTTCGCGCCTTGCGGATCTCCGGCTTCTGGCCGGTGATCAGCGCCAGGTCGTTGACGGCACCGTTGATCAGCTTGGCGTCACGAGCCGCCTCGCCGACGCCCATGTTCACGACGACCTTGGTGATGGTCGGGATCTGCATGACGTTGCCGTAGCCGAACTGCTTGTGCAACGCATCGCGAATCTCGTTGCGGTAGCGCACTTTGAGGCGCGGCTGAACTTTCTCTGCTGTGGTCATCAGATGTCCTTGCCGTTGCGCTTGGAGACGCGGACGCGCTTGCCGGTTTCCTCGTCCACCCGGTAGCCGATGCGGGTGGGCTTGCCGTCCGAGTCGACCACCATCACGTTGGACACGTGGATCGGGGCCTCCTGCGTGACGATGCCGCCCGAGCGGGCGCCACGCTGGTTCGTGGAAACCGCGGTGTGCTTCTTGATCCGGTTGACGCCCTCGACCAGCACGCGGTTGCGTTCCGGGTACGCCTGCAGCACCTTGCCCTTGGCACCCTTGTCCTTACCCGCGATGACGAGGACGGTGTCGCCCTTGTGGACCTTCATCTACAACACCTCCGGGGCCAGCGAGATGATCTTCATGAATCGCTTCTCGCGCAGTTCGCGCCCGACGGGCCCGAAGATGCGCGTCCCGCGCGGGTCGTTGTCGGGCTTGATGATCACCGCGGCGTTCTCGTCGAACTTGATGTAGCTGCCGTCGGGACGCCGGCGCTCCTTGACCGTGCGCACCACGACGGCCTTGACGACGTCCCCGCGCTTGACGTTGCCGCCGGGGATGGCGTCCTTGACCGTGGCGACGATGACGTCACCGATGCCGGCGTAGCGTCGCGACGAACCGCCGAGCACCCGGATGCACAAGATCTCCTTGGCGCCGGTGTTGTCGGCAACCTTCAGCCGCGATTCCTGCTGAATCACTCGATCTCCTGACCTGGTTTCATATGTGCACGGCAGGAGAAAACGTCTCAATGAGCAGTGCTCACCAAAAACCTGACGTGCGCGGTCTTTGTCACCTAAGGGCACGCGGGGCCGATAGTGCTTTCGCTTACCGGCCGAGGTCTGCCCAAGGCAACCCCTAGAGTCTAGGGGACGACCAGCTCAGAGCCAAATTCGCCTAGAAGGGTGGTGGTTCTTCGTCGTCGGTGGGTGGGGGCAGGGCGAAGTAGTCGGGGATTTGGGCTTTTCGGGCCAGGCGGGCGTCGCGGTTGTGGCGGCGTTCGGTGGCGATGCGGGAGGCGCGGTCTTGGGCGCGGGTGCGCCGGCGTTTGGGCATCATCGCGGCCCGCTCGGCGCAATAGTCGTGCGGCGGGTCGGCCTCGGCGGCCGGGAAGACACCGCCGACGCCGCGACACAAACTCGGGAACAGCAGCGCGCTGCCCGGGGTGGTCACATAGGTGTGCCCGGCCGGGGAGGTCAAGATCAGCGTCCCGTCGGCCAGTTGCTTTTCCGTCCAGCCGAAGAAGGT
>NZ_LZKK01000242.1 GCF_001672815.1 Mycobacterium sp. E796
GCCCGAGGCCCCCCCTCCCCCCGAGGCCCCTCCGGCGCCCGAGGCCCCGCCGGCCCCTCCCGCGCCCGAAGCGGCCGAGATCGAGGCCATCGCCCCGCCCGAAGGCCGGCTGGAACGACTCCGCGGAAGGCTGGCGCGCTCGCAGACCGCGCTCGGGCGCAGCGTGCTCGGCCTCATCGGCGGCGGCGACCTGGACGAGGAATCCTGGCAGGACGTCGAGGACACGTTGCTGGTCGCCGACCTCGGCCCGGTCGTCACCGAGTCGGTGATCACGCAGCTGCGCAGCCGGCTGGCCAGCGGCAGCGTGCGCACCGAGGCCGACGCGAAGGCGGTGCTGCGCGACGTCCTGATCAACGAGCTGCAGCCCGACATGGACCGCTCGATTCGCGCCCTGCCGCACGCCGACCATCCCTCGGTGCTGCTGGTCGTCGGCGTCAACGGCACGGGGAAGACCACCACCGTCGGCAAGCTCGCGCGGGTGCTGGTGGCCGACGGGCGGCGCGTCGTGTTGGGCGCGGCCGACACGTTCCGGGCGGCGGCCGCCGATCAGCTGCAAACCTGGGCCTCGCGGGTGGGCGCGGACGTGGTGCGCGGCGCCGAGGGCGCCGATCCGGCGTCGGAGATCGTGCGCCTTGGCGCGTCGCGGGGGACGGTCGCGTCGTCGCCTACCGCGGGCAGGCCGGTGGTGTCGACCGTCGGGGTGCGGCTGAACGTGATCCCCGACGACGCGGTGTAGCCGCCGGAGCGGTCGAGTGCTTCGGGTTCGGGCCGCGCGAGGCTGATCCTTCGGCGGCGGTACCGCACCAGGCCCAGGACCAGCGCGGCAATGACGACCAGAGTGGCGACGACCGCGATCGCGATCCAAAGACCTTGGGACACGGTGGCAATCCTTCCAGCCACGGTTACCCCGGCGCTCACCGGGCGTTGAGTGTGAATCCTGGGCGTTTCGTGCGAATCCTCGGCGGAAAAAGCGCCGAAATCCCGCCGTCAGTACACGCCGAAAGCCGTCAGCTCACACTCGAGCGTCCTCGCGCCTCAGCTAGAGCTCGAGACCAGCTGCTCCACCTGCTGGCCACGCATCCGCTGCGAGATCACCGCGGTGATGCCGTCGCCCTGCATGGTCACGCCGTACAGCGCGTCGGCGACCTCCATCGTGGGCTTCTGGTGGGTGATGATGATGATCTGCGACTTGGCCCGCAGCAGCTCGAACAGGCTGATCAGCCGGCGCAGGTTGGTGTCGTCGAGCGCCGCCTCGACCTCGTCCATGATGTAGAACGGCGACGGGCGGGCCCGGAAGATCGCCACCAGCATGGCGACCGCCGTCAGCGCCTTCTCGCCGCCCGACAGCAAAGACAGCCGGGTGATCTTCTTGCCCGGCGGACGCGCCTCCACCTCGATGCCGGTGGTGAGCATGTCGCCGGGATCGGTGAGCCGCAGCCGGCCCTCGCCGCCGGGGAACAGCACGGCGAAGACTTCCCGGAATTCGCGTTCGACGTCGATGAACGCGTCGTTGAAGACCTGCAGGATGCGTGCGTCGACGTCGGCGATGACGTCGAGCAGGTCCTTGCGGGCGGCCTTGACGTCCTCGAGCTGGGTGGACAGGAAGTTGTAGCGCTCCTCCAGCGCGGCGAACTCCTCCAGCGCCAGCGGGTTGACCCTGCCCAGCTCGGCGAGTTCCTTCTCGGCCCGCTTGGCCCGGCGCTCCTGGGTGGCCCGGTCGTACGGGATGGGAGCGGGAGCGAAAACCTGCTCGCCGCGCTCCTTGGCCTGCTCGTATTCCGCCATCTCGAGGTCCGTGGGCGGCAGCTGATTCTCCGGACCGTACTCGGCGATCAGGTCGTCCGGCGACATGCCGAACTGCTCGAGCACCATCTGCTCGAGCTGCTCGATACGCATCGCCGCCTGGGCGTTGGCCACCTCGTCGCGGTGCAGCGAGTCGGTGAGCTTGGCCAACCGCGCGCCCAGCGCGTTCACCTCGTCGCGCACCGTCGCCATCGTCCAGCGTCAGCGAACCGGCGGCCTCGGCGGCGTAACGCACCCAGAACCGGCGCGCCTCC
>NZ_LZKK01000243.1 GCF_001672815.1 Mycobacterium sp. E796
GGCGCGTCCGGCGCCGGCGGCCCCCGCGGCACCGGCCAAGCCGGCCGCTCCCCCGCCGGCCGAGGGCGACGAGGTGCAGGTGCTGCGCGGCGCGGCTGCCGCCGTCGTCAAGAACATGTCCGCGTCGCTGGACGTGCCTACGGCGACGAGCGTGCGGGCCATCCCGGCCAAGCTGCTGATCGACAACCGGATCGTCATCAACAACCAGCTCAAGCGCACCCGCGGCGGCAAAATCTCGTTCACCCACCTGCTGGGCTACGCGCTGGTGCAGGCGATCAAGCAGTTCCCGAACATGAACCGGCACTACGCCGAGGTCGACGGCAAGCCGACCGCGGTCACGCCCGCGCACACGAACCTCGGCCTGGCCATCGACCTGCAGGGCAAGGACGGCAAGCGGTCCCTGGTGGTGGCGGGCATCAAGCGCTGCGAGGAGCTGCGGTTCGCCCAGTTCGTCACCGCCTACGAGGACATCGTGCGCCGCGCCCGCGACGGCAAACTGACGGCGGAAGACTTTGCGGGCGTGACGATTTCGCTGACCAACCCGGGCACCATCGGCACCGTGCACTCGGTGCCCCGACTGATGGCCGGCCAGGGCGCCATCATCGGCGTCGGCGCCATGGAGTACCCGGCCGAGTTCCAGGGCGCCAGCGAGGAGCGCATTGCCGAGCTGGGCATCGGCAAGCTGATCACGCTGACGTCCACCTACGACCACCGCATCATCCAGGGCGCTGAGTCCGGCGACTTCCTGCGCACCATCCACGAGATGCTGCTCTCGGACGCGTTCTGGGACGAGATCTTCCGCGAGCTGGGTAACCCGTACCTGCCGGTGCGCTGGAGCACCGACAACCCGGACTCGATCGTCGACAAGAACGCCCGGGTGATGGAGCTGATCGCGGCCTACCGCAACCGCGGGCACCTGATGGCCGACATCGACCCGCTGCGCCTGGACGGAAGCCGGTTCCGCAGCCACCCCGACCTCGAAATCCTCAATCACGGCCTGACGCTGTGGGACCTCGACCGGGTGTTCAAGGTCAACGGCTTCGCCGGCTGCGAGTACAAGAAGCTGCGCGACGTGCTCGGCTTGCTGCGCGACGCCTACTGCCGGCACATCGGCGTCGAGTACACCCACATCCTCGAGCCCGAACAACAGCAGTGGCTGCAGGAGCGGGTCGAGACCAAGCACGTCAAACCCACCGTGGCCGAACAGAAGTTCATCCTGAGCAAGCTCAACGCCGCCGAGGCCTTCGAGACCTTCTTGCAGACCAAATATGTTGGGCAGAAACGGTTTTCGTTGGAAGGCGCGGAGAGCGTGATCCCGATGATGGACGCGGCCATCGACCAGTGCGCCGAGCACGGCCTCGACGAGGTGGTCATCGGGATGCCGCACCGCGGCAGGCTCAACGTGCTGGCCAACATCGTCGGCAAGCCGTATTCGCAGATCTTCTCCGAGTTCGAGGGCAACCTCAACCCGTCGCAGGCGCACGGCTCCGGCGACGTCAAGTACCACCTGGGCGCCACCGGCGTGTACCTGCAGATGTTCGGCGACAACGACATTCAGGTCTCGCTGACCGCCAACCCGTCGCACCTGGAGGCCGTCGACCCGGTGCTGGAGGGCCTGGTCCGGGCCAAGCAGGACTTGCTGAACCACGGCTCGCAGGACGACGGCGACGAGAAGGCCTTCTCCGTGGTACCGATGATGATGCACGGCGACGCCGCCTTCGCCGGGCAGGGCATCGTCGCGGAGACGCTGAACCTGGCGAACCTGCCCGGTTACCGCGTCGGCGGCACCATCCACATCATCGTCAACAACCAGATCGGCTTCACCACCGCGCCGGAGTACTCCAGGTCCAGCGAATACTGCACCGACGTCGCAAAGATGGTGGGGGCACCCATCTTTCACGTCAACGGCGACGACCCCGAGGCCTGCGTGTGGGTGGCCAAGCTGGCCGTCGACTTCCGGCAGCGGTTCAAGAAGGACGTCATCATCGATATGCTGTGCTACCGCCGCCGCGGCCACAACGAGGGCGACGACCCGTCGATGACCAACCCGTACATGTACGACGTCGTGGACACCAAGCGCGGGGCCCGCAAGAGCTACACCGAGGCCCTGATCGGCCGCGGCGACATCTCGCTCAAGGAAGCCGAGGACGCGCTGCGCGACTACCAGGGCCAGCTGGAGCGGGTGTTCAACGAGGTCCGCGACCTGGAGAAGCACGGCGTGCAGCCCAGCGCGTCGGTGGAGGCCGACCAGCCCGTCCCCGCGGGGCTGGCCACCGCGGTGGACAAGTCGCTGCTGGCCCGCATCGGCGACGCCTTCCTTTCCGTGCCAGACGGTTTCACCGTGCATCCGCGCGTGCAGCCGGTGCTGGAAAAGCGCCGCGAGATGGCCTACGAGGGCAAGATCGACTGGGCGTTCGGCGAGCTGCTGGCGCTGGGTTCGCTGGTGTCCGAGGGCAAGCTGGTGCGGCTGTCCGGGCAGGACACCCGCCGCGGCACCTTCTCCCAGCGGCATTCGGTGATCATCGACCGCAACACCGGTCAGGAGTTCACGCCGCTGCAGCTGCTGGCGACCAACCTGGACGGCACGCCGACCGGGGGCAAGTTCCTGGTGTACGACTCGCCGCTGTCGGAGTACGCGGCCGTCGGCTTCGAGTACGGCTACACCGTGGGCAACCCGGACGCGCTCGTGTTGTGGGAGGCCCAGTTCGGCGACTTCGTCAACGGCGCGCAGTCGATCATCGACGAGTTCATCAGCTCCGGCGAGGCCAAGTGGGGCCAGCTGTCCAACGTGGTGCTGCTGCTGCCGCACGGGCACGAGGGGCAGGGTCCCGACCACACCTCCGGGCGCATCGAGCGCTTCCTGCAGCTGTGGGCGGAGGGTTCGATGACCATCGCGATGCCCTCGACGCCGTCCAACTACTTCCACCTGCTGCGCCGGCACGCGCTCGACGGCATCCAGCGCCCGCTGATCGTGTTCACGCCGAAGTCGATGCTGCGCAACAAGGCGGCGGTCAGCGACATCAAGGACTTCACCGAGATCAAGTTCCGCTCGGTGCTCGAGGAACCCACCTACGAGGACGGCATCGGCGACCGCGGCAAGGTCAGGCGGATCCTGCTCACCAGCGGGAAGATCTACTACGAGCTGGTGGCGCGCAAGGCCAAGGACAACCGCGACGACGTCGCGATCGTGCGCATCGAGCAGCTGGCCCCGCTGCCCAAGCGCCGGCTCAACGAGACGCTGGACCGCTACCCGGCCGTCGAGGAATTCTTCTGGGTGCAGGAGGAGCCGGCCAACCAGGGCGCGTGGCCACGGTTCGGCCTGGAGCTGCCGGAGTTGTTGCCGGACAAGCTCACCGGGCTCAAGCGCATCTCGCGCCGCGCCATGTCGGCGCCGTCGTCGGGCTCGTCGAAGGTACACGCCGTCGAGCAGCAGGAGATCCTCGACACGGCGTTCCGCTAGCAGCTCGCTGGGAACCATGCCTCCCGACTTGACCGGCCACCCTCCTCCCGATGGCGCCGGTACCCGGGGTACCGGTTAACCTCGACACCGAGCCGACACGAGGAGGGTGCTCATGCAGGGATTCGCGGGGAAGGTCGCCGTGGTCACGGGCGCCGGTTCGGGTATCGGTCAGGCGTTGGCGATCGAGCTTGCCCGCTCGGGCGCCAAGCTGGCCATCAGCGACGTCGACACCGAGGGCCTGGCCCACACCGAGGAGCGGTTGAAAGCGATCGGCGCGCCGGTCAAGGCGGACCGGCTCAACGTCACCGAGCGCGAGGCCTTTCTTGCCTACGCCGACGAGGTCGCCGAGCACTTCGGCAAGGTCAACCAGATCTACAACAACGCCGGCATCGCCTTCACCGGCGACGTCGAGGTCAGCCAGTTCAAGGACATCGAGCGGGTGATGGACGTCGACTTCTGGGGCGTCGTGAACGGCACCAAGGCGTTTCTTCCGCACCTGATCGCCTCCGGGGACGGGCACGTCGTCAACGTCTCCAGCGTGTTCGGGCTGTTCTCCGTGCCGGGCCAGGCCGCCTACAACTCGGCCAAGTTCGCCGTCCGGGGCTTCACCGAGGCGCTGCGGCAGGAAATGGCGCTGGCCCGCCACCCGGTCGCGGTGACCACCGTGCACCCCGGCGGCATCAAGACCGGGATCGCCCGCAACGCCACCGCCGCCGACGGAATCGACCCCGAACAGCTGGCCAAGCTGTTCGACAAGCGGCTCGCCAGGACCAGTCCGGAACAAGCCGCCAAGGCCATCCTGGACGCGGTCCGCAAGAAGAAGGCCCGGGTGCTGGTCGGCGCGGACGCCAAGATCCTGGACCTGATGGTGCGGGTGGCCGGCCCGTATTACCAGCAGCTCTTCGGCCCGGTGATGGGCCGCTTGACGGGTCCCAAGCGCTAAGGCCGCGCCGAGACTGGGCTCAGCGCGCCCGATGGTGGCAAAAGCACGCTCTGAGTGCAGACTCGATGAGCAACACTTACCGCCCCAACGGGTGTTCGGCCAGCCAACCTCCCGCGACCGCCTGCGGGTCGGCGCCGCCGGCCACCTGCCGGCGCATGTCGGCCAGCGCCGCTGTGTCCAGCACGCCGGCCACCTCGTTGATCGCCAGCAACTGCCGATCGCTCAGCGCGTTGCGCCGATACAACGGCACCACGTTCTCGGCCTGGATCAGCGCGGGCTTGCCGTCGGCGAACGTGACCAGGTCGCCCGGGCTGTTGGGGTCGGCGGTGGTGGTCCATCCGGCCGTCGGCTGCCCGGCCCGTACCGCGGCGAAAAGCGCGTCCTCCGAAGGGAATTCGCGTGGTGCGGGCAGCCGGCAGGATCCGACGGCCGCGGGTGCGTGAAATCCGGTGACGGCGCCGATCGCCAGCCCGTCGCAGTGGGCCGGCAGCGTGCTCAGGTCCGCGGTGAGGTCGTGGCCGCCCCAGGCCTTCGCCGTGGCCTGGGTGACCAGCAGCACCGGCTTGTCCTCGGCCGCGGTGGCGTAGTCACCGGCCAGGACGCCCTCGGGCAGCGCCGCGATCATCGCGCGGTAGACCTGGGCGTCGGACATCGCCGTCGCGCCGGGCTGCAGCAGCCGCAACGTCTGTCCGGTGAACGCGGGCACGACGGTGAACGCGCCCGAGTCCAGCTTCGCCATCGGGTCGGGGGCGGTGTCGGGCCGGGCCGCGAAACCGTAGGACCGCAGCGCCGCCGTGTAGAGGGCGGCCAGCAGCGTCGACTCGGGGTCGGGCCGCGACCCCACCACCAATTCCGTTGCGGGACGGCCCTGGCCGCAGCCCGCCACCGCAAGCAGCGCGGCCAGCAGCAGCGCGGCCAGCCTGGTCACACGGAGGAGTCGGAAGCGATCGCGACTGCGGCGGCGACGGCTTCCCCGACGCGGGAGTCCAGCGGGCTCGGGACGATCCGGTCGATCGCAAGGTCGTCGCTGACGACGGAGAAGATCGCCTCGGCGGCGGCCACCATCATCTTCTCGGTGATGCGGCGGGCCCCGGCGTCCAGCGCGCCGCGGAACACCCCGGGGAACGCCAGCACGTTGTTGATCTGGTTGGGGAAGTCGCTGCGGCCGGTCGCCACCACCGCCGCGTACTTGGCGGCGACGTGGGGGTGGATTTCCGGGTCCGGGTTGGACAGCGCGAACACAATCCCGCCCGGCGCCATGGTGGCGACCAGCTCCTCGGGGACCACGCCCCCCGACAGGCCGAGGAACACGTCAGCGCCTTCGAGCGCCTCGACCAGGCCCCCGGACAGGCCGTCGGGATTGGTCCGCTGGGCGAGTTCGACCTTGACCGCGTTCATGTCGTCGCGCCCGCCGTGCAGGATGCCGCGCGAGTCGAGCACCGTGATGTCCGAAACACCCATCGTCAGAAGGAGATTCGTGCACGCCACCCCGGCGGCGCCGGCACCGGAGACCACCACGCGCAGCGAGGACATGTCGCGGCCGAGCAACTTGCTGGCGCCCATCAACGCGGCCAGCACCACGATCGCCGTGCCGTGCTGGTCGTCGTGCATCACCGGGCAGTCCAGCGCCTCGATGACCCGCCGCTCGATCTCGAAGCAGCGCGGGGCGGAGATGTCCTCGAGGTTGACGGCGCCGAACGTGGGGCGCAGGCGCACCAGCGTCTCGACGATCTCGTCGGGGTCCTTGGTGTCCAGCACGATCGGGATCGCGTTCAGCCCGCCGTACGCCTGGAACAGGGCGCACTTGCCCTCCATCACGGGCAGCGATGCCGCGGGGCCGATGTCGCCGAGGCCGAGCACCGCGCTGCCGTCGCTGACGACGGCCACCAACCGGTTCGACCACGTGTACCGCGCGGCCAGGGTCCGGTCCGCGGCGATCGCCCGGCTCACCTGCGCCACGCCCGGGGTGTAGGCGATCGACAACGCGCGCTGGGTGTCCAGCGGCGCGCTCAGGGCCACCGAAAGCTTCCCACCCACGTGCGCGTCGAAGATCTCATCGTCTCCGATGGCCATCTGCGGCGACGCGGTCTGTGGCATCGCATCAGGGTAAGGGCTACCCATTAGTAGACCTAATTTCCGTTCGCGCGGCGGCTCAAATCAGGCCGAGCTCCGTGACCGCGTTGCGCTCGTCGGCCAGCTCCGCGGTCGACTTGTCGATCCGGCCGCGGGAGAACTCGTCGATCTCCAGCCCCTGCACGATCGACCAGTTGCCGTCCTTGGTGGTCACCGGGAACGAGGAGATCAGGCCCTCCGGCACGCCGTAGGAACCGTCGGAGACGACCGCCATGGAAAGCCAGTCGCCCGCGGGGCTGCCGAGCAGCCAGTCACGGGCGGCATCGATGGTCGCCGACGCGGCCGACGCGGCCGACGAGGCGCCGCGCGCGTCGATGATCGCGGCGCCGCGCTTGGCGACGGTCGGGATGAAGTCGTTCTCGATCCACCCCTGGTCGCCGACGACCTCGGCCGCGTTCTTGCCGCCCACCTCGGCGTGGAAGATGTCGGGGTACTGCGTGGCCGAGTGGTTGCCCCAGATCGTCATCTTCTTGATGTCGGTGACGGCGGCGCCGGTCTTCTTCGACAGCTGCGATATCGCCCGGTTGTGGTCGAGGCGGGTGAGCGCGGAGAACCGCTCCCGCGGGATGTCGGGCGCGTTGGTCATCGCGATGAGCGCGTTGGTGTTGGCCGGGTTGCCCGTCACGCCGACGCGCACGTCGTCCGCGGCGACGGAGTTGAGGGCCTTGCCCTGCGCGGTGAAGATCGCGCCGTTGGCCTCCAGCAGGTCGCCGCGCTCCATGCCCGGGCCGCGCGGACGCGCGCCGACGAGCAGGGCGAGGTTCACGCCGTCGAAGATCTTGTTCGGGTCCGCACCGATTTCCACGCCGGACAGCAGCGGGAAGGCGCAGTCGTCGAGTTCCATCACGACGCCCTCGAGCGCCTTGAGCGCCGGCTCGATCTCCAGCAGGCGCAGCTCGATCGGGCGGTCGGCGCCCAGCAGCGCCCCGCTGGCCAGGCGGAACAACAGGCTGTAGCCGATCTGGCCGGCGGCGCCGGTGACGGCCACCTTGACAGGACTTGCGCTCACGTCGATTTACTCCTCAAGACACAGTTGCGGTCGACGTCGAAACTAGCGCACCGCCGTCGGCGCGAAATCTCCGGTCTAGGGCGCGCGCGGAGTCTTCACATCGCGTTTCACCAGGACGCGTAGCATTGAGCACCGCTTTCCCGACCTGCGCCGCGATCGGAGGTGACGGTGTTTCCCGGACCTGACGCGTTGCCCGAAGTGCTGCGACCGCTCGCGCCCGAGCCCCGCGAACAGCGCACAAAGCCCGTCGAGCGGCCGCCCACCGAGACCCTGGTCGACTGCGCCGTCTACGTCGACGGCCATCGGCTGCCGGGGAAGTTCAGCTATGCGGCCGCGCTCACCCGGGTGCGCCAGACCGAAGTGTTCGGGCAGCAGGCGTTCGTCTGGGTCGGGTTGCGGGAGCCGAGCCTGGCCGAGATGCAGGAGGTCGCGGACGTCTTCGGGCTACATCCCCTGGTCGTGGAGGACGCCGTGTGCGCGCACCAGCGGCCCAAGTTGGAGCGATACGACGAGACATTGTTCCTCGTCCTGAAGACCGTCAAGTACGTCCCGCACGAATCGGTGGCTGCGGCCCGCCAGATCGTCGAAACCGGCGAGGTGATGGTCTTCGTCGGCAAGGATTTCGTGGTCACCGTCCGCCACGGCGAGCACGGCGGTCTCTCCGAGGTGCGCAAGCAGATGGAGGCCGACCCCGAGCAGATGCGCCTGGGGCCGTACTCGGTGATGCACGCCATCGCCCATGAGGTGGTGAACCACTATCTCGAAGTGAGCCATCTGATCGAATCCGACATCGACAGCATCGAGGAGGTGGCGTTCGCGCCCGGCCGCAAGATCGACGTCGAACCGATCTACCTGCTCAAGCGCGAGGTCGTCGAGCTGCGCCGGTGCGTCAACCCGCTGTCGGGCGCGTTCCATCGCATCCAGGTGGAAAACAAGGACCTGATCTCCAAGGAGGTGCGGCGCTACCTGCGCGACCTCGCCGACCACCACTCCGAGGCCGCAGAGCACATCGCCAGCTACGACGACATGCTCAACTCGCTGATCCAGGCCGCCCTGGCCCGGGTCGGCATGCAGCAGAACAACGACATGCGCAAGATGGCGGCCTGGGCCGGTATCTTGGCCGTGCCCACCATGGTCGCCGCGATCTACGGGATGAACTTCCATTTCATGCCCGAGCTGAACTGGACGTGGGGCTACCCGGGGATCATGGCGTTCATGGCGATGTTCTGCCTGGTCCTGTACTTCCAATTCCGCCGCAACAACTGGCTCTAACCTTTCTCTCGCGAGCAGACGCAAAAGCCCCCAATCCGTCGGCGTGTCCGGGACTTTTGCGTCTGCTCGGCGATGACATCAACTGGGTTGCGCCGCAGGGCGTTTCGGGTCCAGCACGTCGACGCCGTCATTGCGCCAGGCCTGCCGCATCGCGTCGGCGCCCTTGAGCCGCACCCAGGCCGCCTCCGTCGCGGTGATCGGGGTCGCCGACAGGAACTTCACCGGGTCACGCGGCGGGTCGAGCGGCAGATCCGGAATGTCGCTGTCGCCCAACAGCACCGCGGTGAACGGCACCCGGCCCGACGGCCACGCCCACAGCGGCGAGCCGAGGTCGACGAGGGCGTCGGCGACCAGCACCACACCCTCGACGGCGGGCGTCGCCGCCAACACGGCCAGGCTGCGCGCGATGCCGGTGGCGGGCCCGGGATCCCGCAGCCGCAAAACAATTTCGGCGCGCGGGCCGCGCAACGGGTCGGCCAGGACCTCCGTCGGATCGGTCATCGGGTGCCGCGAGCACCCCAGCGACACGTAATGCACCAATCCCCCGCCGCGAAATCGCAGCACCTCGATCGGTTCGGTGCCCAGGAACGTGACGCTGGCCGAGTCGGGCTGCGCGCCGGCGAAATGGCCGCACAGGTGCGCACGCACCGGCTCCAGGGTCACTGGGCGACGGGCAGCGTCAGGTTCGCCCCGGAGTCGGCGTCGAAGACGGCGACCTTCGTCGTGTCGAGGGCCAACTCGATCGACTGCCCGATGGTCGCCCTGGACTCCGCCGGAACCCTTGCCACGAACTGGTTTTCGTGCACCTCGCCCTGTGCCTCCAGCTCGTCCAGCTGGGCGGCGTGCACGGCCGGGCCTGCGGTGGTGAAGTACACGTACTTGTCGGCGCCCAGCGATTCGACCATGTCGACCTTCACCTCGAAGGTCAGCGCCCTGATCCGCTGATACCCGTCGATCAGCGCGGCGTCGGCCAGGTGCTCGGGTCGCACGCCGACGATGACGTTCGCCGGCTTGTCGTGCGCCGAGATCACCCGCTGCACCTCCGGATCCAGCATCACCTCGCCGAACGAGAGGGTCAGCCCGTTGGGCGTCAGCTCGGCGGGGAAGAAGTTCATCGCCGGCGAGCCGATGAACCCCGCTACGAACAGGTTGGCGGGACGCTCGTACAGCTCGTCGGGGGTGCCGATCTGCTGGGCCACACCACCGTGCATCACCACCACGCGGTCCCCCAGCGTCATAGCCTCGGTCTGATCGTGGGTGACGTAGACGGTGGTGGTGCCCAATCTGCGCTGCAGCCGGGCGATCTCGCCGCGCATCTGCACCCGCAGCTTGGCATCCAGGTTGGACAGCGGCTCGTCCATCAGGAACGCCTTGGGATGACGCACGATCGCCCGCCCCATCGCGACGCGCTGGCGCTGCCCACCGGACAACTGGGACGGCTTGCGGTCCAGAAGCTCGGTCAGGTCAAGGGTTTTCGCGGTCTCTTCCACCTTCTGCGCGATCTCGGCCTTCTTCATCTTCGCCAGGGTCAGCGGAAACGCGATGTTCTGGCGCACGGTCATGTGCGGGTAGAGTGCATAGGACTGGAACACCATCGCGATGTCGCGGTCCTTGGGCGCCTTCTCGTTCATCCGCTGGCCGTCGATGCGCAGCTCGCCCGACGAGATGTCCTCAAGCCCGGCAATCATGTTCAGCGTCGTGGTCTTGCCGCAGCCGGAAGGCCCGACCAGGATCAGGAATTCGCCGTCGGCGATGGTGATGTTCAGGTCCTTCACCGCCGCGGCGCCGTCGGCGTAGCTCTTGTTGACGTTCTCCAACACAATCTCGGCCATCGCGCTATCCCTTCACAGCGCCAGAGGTCAACCCGGCGACAATCCGTCGTTGGAAAATTAGAACAAAAACGATGATCGGGACGGTAATCACGACGGCGCCGGCCGCGATCGACCCGGTGGGTTCCTCGAACTGCGAGCTGCCGGAAAAGTTCGCGATCGCCACCGGCGCGGTGATGGCCGCCTTGGTGGCGGTCAGCGACAGCGCCAGCAGCAGGTCGTTCCAGGCGAAGATGAAGACCAGGATCGCCGCGGTCACCAGGCCGGGCGCCGCCAGCGGCACGATCACGCGGCGGAAAGCTTGACCCGGCGTGGCGCCGTCCATCTTGGCTGCCTTCTCCAGGTCCCACGGGATCTCCCGGAAGAACGCTGACAGTGTGTAAATGGCAAGGGGCAGAGCGAAAGTGATGTACGGCAGGATCAGGCCCGGCCAGGTGTCGAACAGGCCGAGCGCGCGTTCGATGTTGAACAGCGGGGTGACCAGCGAGATGGCCGGGAACATGGTGATCAGCAACGTGGCGCCGATCAGCGCCCGCTTGCCGGGAAAGTCCAACCGGGCGATCGCGTAGGCCGCCATGGCGCCCAGCACCACCGCGATCGCCGTGGTGGTCAAGCCGATGCCGATCGAGTTGATCAGTGCCGAGCTGAAGAACTCGCCCCGGAAGATGCCGCGGTAGTTCTCCAGGGTCACCGACGACGGAATCAGCTTGCCGTCCTTGACCGTTGACGACGGCTTGAGCGACAGCGACAGAATCCACAGCACCGGGACGATCGCGTACACCACCACCAGCGTGTCGATCACGGCCCAGACGGCCAAGCGCCCGACGGGTTTAGCGGCCATCGCCCGCACCACCGGGCGCTGATGCGCCGAACGCCTTGATGTACACCAGCGCGATGATCCCCACGCAACAGAAGATCAGCACGCTGATCGCCGAGCCCAGACCCACGTTGAAGCCCTTGAACAGGTTGTCGTAGCCCAGGATTGACACGGAGTCGGTGTTGTTGGCGCCGTCGGTGAGCACGTAGATGTTGTCGAAGATGCGAAACGCGTCCAGGGTCCGGAACAGCAGCGCGACCACGACCGCGGGCTTGATGATCGGCAGGATGATCCGGGTCAGCCGCCGCCAGGCGCCGGCCCCGTCGACCTGCGCGGCCTTCAGCAGGTCCTCGGGCACCAGCGCGAGCCCGGCCAGCAGCAGCAGCGACATGAAGGGCGTGGTCTTCCAGACCTCGGCCAGCACGACGATGCCCAGCGACGGAATCTGTTGCGTCAGTGGGGCACTCCCCTGCGGCAACAGGTTGGCCAGGTAGCCGGTCCCGGGTGTCCACGCGTAGTACCAGCTGTACGACGCGACGACGGTGACGATGCCGTAGGGGATCAGCACCGCGGTGCGCACCAGGCCCTTGCCGACGAGCGTGCGGTGCATCACCAGGGCCAGCGTCAGGCCTACCACGAACTCGATTGACACCGAGACCGCCGTGATTCCCAGCGTCACCAAAAGCGCTGTCCACCAATACCGGTCGGTGAGGATCGTCTGGTAGTTGCCCAACCCGATGAAGGCGGTGTCACCCGGCGTGGCAAGGTTGTTGCGCTGCAGGCTGAGCCAGACCGCATAGCCGATCGGGTACGCCGTCACCGCGAGCATCAGGGTCGCGGCGGGTGCGACCAAGGTGAACGCCAGTCGCCGCTCGGCGCGGCTCACGGCAGCAGCCCCTTGCCGTCGATCGCCTTCTGCGCCTGCGCGGTGAGCTCGTCGGCCGTGCGCTCCGGGTCGATCCGGGTGATGGGGCTCAGCGCCGCCGACAGCCGCAGCGATAGCGCCTGGTACACCGGCGTCGCCGGGCGCACCGCCGCGTCGGTGAGCTGCTGGCGGATCACCGTGTGCATCGGATACTTGGCCTGGAATTGCGGATCGGAATACAGCGAAGTGCGCACCGCGGGCAAGCCGCCGGCGATCGACACGTACTTCTGGCTCTGCAGGCTGCGCAGGCAGCGCACCGCCTCGAACGCCTCCGCGCGGTGGCGGGTGGTGCTGGCCACCGCCAGGTTCAGGCCGCCGATGGTCACCTTGGCCGGGCGGTCCGGCGCCACCCGCGGGTAGGGCGCGAACCCGAAGACCTTCTGGCTTGCCTCGTAAGCGATGCGGAATTGTTCGTCGGTGGGCACGAAGGTGCCGACGTCGTTGATGCTGCCGGCCAGCGCCGGGTCGCGGTTCAGCGGCAGGAACGGCACGCCGCCCTTGACGGCGTTCTCCAGCAGCGAGGCCAGCACATAGGGCCAGTTGACCTCGAGCGCGGCCCTGCCCTGTTCCACCGCCAGCCGCGCGGTGCCCTCGTCGGTCCGGCTGAACGACGGGTCGGCGCCGGGTGCGGTGGCCACCGACTTGAGGACCCGCAGGGCGTCGACGGTGGCGGCCCGGTGCGCCGGCGTGTCGGTCAGCGTGACCCGCCGGCCGTCGTCGGAGAGCACCTGTCCGCCCGCACTCACCAGCAGTGTGTTGAACCACACCACCAGGCCCTCACCCTCGTTGGCCTGCGCGGCGATCCAGGAAGGCTGGCCCGCGTCGTGCAGCCGGGTGGCCTCGGCCACCATGCCGTCCCAGGACGAGGGTGGCTGGCTCACCAAATCCGGTCGGTACCAAAGCAATTGGGTGTTGGTGGTCACGGGTGCGCCGTACAGCCGCTGCTTCCACCGCGCCGTCGCCAGCGGGCCGGGCAGGGTATCGACGGTGGCGTCGGACTCGGCCTGCCCGGCGGGGTCGTCGGACAGCGGCAGCGCCCAGCCCGCCTCGGCGAATTCCGCGGTCCACACGACGTCCAGCGCCATCACGTCCAGGCCGCGGTCGTGGGCGCTCAGCCGGCGGGCCAGCTGCACCCGCTGCTCGCCGGGGCCGCGGGGCAGGCTGACGTGCCGGACCGCGAACCCCAGTTGCCGGGTGCACTCCTGCGCGACCGCGGTGAAGGTGGCCGCGTCGGTCGCCGGCGTGTAGAAGCTGACCACCATCCCCGAGCCGGCCGCCGCGCAGCCGGACAGCAGCGCCGACGCGACGGTGAGCGTCGCCAGGCCACGACGACCCATCAGATCGCCAGGCGCGCCAGCAGATCCCGTGCCTTCTCCGCGTTTTGCGGATCGCAGAGCACGTCGTAGCGTCCGGCCACCAATTGCAGAGTGGAGCTGAAATCCCTTGTGCCACGGGCCATTGCGTAGGGCACGGCGGAGGTGATCAGGCCGAAGAACACCCCGGCGACCAGGCCGGTGACCAGCGCGGCCCATGGGTTGGGGCTGAAGAAGCCGAGCACCAGGCCGATGAACAGGCCCAGCCAGGCCCCGCTGATCACCCCGCCGCCCAGCACCTTGGGCCACGACAGCCGGCCGGTGACGCGCTCGACCTGCATGAGGTCGACGCCGACGATGGTCACCTGCTGCACTGGGAACTGTTGGTCGGACAGGTAGTCGACCGCGCGCTGCGCCTCGGCGTAGGTGGGATAGGAGCCGACGGGCCAGCCCTTGGGCGGTGTCGGCAGCGCGGGCACGCCACGCCGGCCGGCCGCCGCGCCCGTGGGCGTGGCGCCGGGAACCTGTCCGGGCTGGAAAGGACTAGTCATCGCCG
>NZ_LZKK01000244.1 GCF_001672815.1 Mycobacterium sp. E796
CCTGCTGCAGCGCCTCGTCGGTGAACAGCCAGCCGGAGACCTCCAGCTGCCCGAGTTTGTCGGCGGCGCGGCGGCGCAGCAGCGTCGTCTCGACCAGCACCGGCGCCCGGTCGCCGAACCGGGCGCGCACGGCGGCGATGTCCGCGACCCGCGTCACGTCGGTCAGCTCGAATTCGGCGACGGCGTCCAGCGCCGCGGTACCCGGTTCCGAGCGTAGGTAGCTGACGTCGTCGGTGCTGATTCTGATTGCCCGACTCCTCCTCACGCCGCTACGCGGCCCGCATCATCGCCGGGCGGAGCCCACTCAGGAGGGTTTGACCCCGGTCACCATCACGTTGTAGAACCAGCCCTTCGGCACCACGTGCCGCCACACGTTGGCGTCCACCCAGCTCAGCGTCTTCCAGCCGTTGAAGGCGAATTTCGCCCAGCCCCAGCCGAGCCGCCCCGGCGGTACCGCGCACTCGAACGTGCGAAGCGGCCAGCCGAGCATCGCGGCGGTGAACTCGACGGTGGCGGTCCGGACATCGCCGCCGTGCGCGCCCGGTTCGGCGACCGGGCGCCGGTGCTGGTCGAGACGACGCTGCTGCGCCGCCGCGCCGCCGACAAACTCGGGCAGCTGGAGGTCTCCGGCTGGCTGTTCACCGACGAGGCGCTGCAGCAGGCCACCGCCGCGCCGGTTGCGTTGCACCGGGCGTCGCGGCTGGCCCGGGCGGGCGTGGCGGTGCACGACGCGACCTGTTCGATCGGCACCGAGCTGGCCGCGCTGCGCGCCGCGGGCGTGCGGGCGGTGGGCAGCGACATCGACGCGGTGCGCCTCGCGATGGCGCGTCACAATCTGGGCGCGGCGACCGGCCTGTGCCGCGCCGACGCGCTGCAACCGGTGACCCGCGACGCGGTGCTGCTGGTCGACCCGGCGCGCCGCCTCGGGGGACGGCGGCGGACGCGCGTCGACGATTACGCGCCCGCCCTGGGCCGGGTGCTGGAGACGTACCGCGACCGTGACCTCGTCGTAAAGTGTGCCCCCGGAATAGATTTCGACGAGCTGCGCCGTCTCGGTTTCGACGGCGAAATCGAGGTGACGTCGTATCAGGGGTCGGTGCGGGAAGCATGCCTGTGGTCGGCCGGGCTGTCGCGGGCGGGAGTGCGCCGGCGGGCGAGCGTCCTGGATCGCGGGGAACAGCTCACCGACATCGAACCGGACGACTGCCCGGTGGGCCCGCCCGGGCGGTGGATCGTCGACCCCGACGGAGCCGTCGTGCGGGCCGGTCTGGTGCGCCACTACGCCGCCCGGCACGGGCTCTGGCAACTCGACCCCGACATCGCGTACCTGTCCGGGGATCGCCTGCCGCCGGGGGTCCGGGGTTTCGAGGTGCTCGAGCAGCTGGCGTTCGACGAGCGCCGGCTGCGGCAGGCCCTGGCGGCGCTGGGCTGCGGGGCGCTCGAGATCCTGGTCCGCGGGGTGCGCGTCGACCCCGACGCGCTGCGGCGCCGGCTGCGTCCGCGCGGAGACCGGCCGCTCTCGGTGGTCATCACCCGCATCGGCGCCGGGGCCGCCGGCCGTGCGACGGCCTTTGTCTGCCGGGCGTCCCGGTAGGCTGGCGGCGTCACACCTGGTAGGCGCCCCGCCCTAAATCCGCGAGGACAATTCACGATGCGTTACCTGATAGCGGCCGCGGTGCTGGCTGCCGCGGTCCTACCGGGCTGGCCGGCGGGCGCGGAGCCGGCGTCCTGCGCCAGCCTGGGCGGCACCGTCGAGGCCGGCCAGATGTGTCAGGTGCACGCCACCGGCCCCACCTACATGCTGAACCTGACGTTCCCCGCCGACTACCCCGACGAACAGGCGCTCGTCGACTACATCGCGCAGAACCGCGACGGGTTCGTCAACGTCGCGCAGGGATCCGGGACGCGCGACCAGCCGTACCAAATGGAGGCCACCACCGAGCAACACACCGCCGGACAGCCGCCGCACAACACCCGCAGCGTCGTGCTGAAGTTCTTCCAGGACCTGGGCGGTTCCCGGCCGACAACCTGGTACAAGGCGTTCAACTACAACCTCGGGACCAAGCAGCCGATCACCTTCGACAACCTGTTCGCGCCCGGCACCGCGCCGTTGGACAGCATCTTTCCCATCGTCCAGCGTGACCTGAACCGGCAAAACCCGCTGGGGGCAGTGATATTGCCGTCGACCGGGCACGACCCCTCGCACTATCAGAACTTCGCCATCACCGACGACCAGCTGATCTTCTACTTCGCGCCCGGCGAGATGCTGCCGGCGTTCGGCGGCCCGACCCAGGCGGAGGTGCCCCGCAGCGCCATCCCGCCGCTCGCCGTGTGAGTCGTGGGCGGCGACACGCCGACGAGCTCCGCCCAAGCCGCACACCAAAAGCCGCGAATTCACGTTCAAACGCGTAGCCGGCTCAGACGGGCCCGGCCAGCGTTTCGATCGCCGCCGCGCCGATCGCCAGCCCGACCTGCGCCACACAACCGACGACCGGGACGAAAAACGCCGTTCGGCGCCGGATGAGCAGGGCCACCGCGACGGCGACGTCGGCGACCAGGACGGCGGCGCCGCCCCAGACCCCCAGCATCATGGCGCGGTCGAGCCAGGCGGGGTCGCCGCACTTGACGGCGCCGCACGGGTCGGTGCCCATTACGAACAGGCCCAGCAGCACATACGTCGCCGCCAGCAGGAATCCGTGGACGATGAGCAGGACGACGGTCGCGACGACGTCCGCGGGGCGGCTGCGCGCGCTCATGCCGGCCCGAATCCATAGACCTGACCGTCGCTGGTGGCGGCCACCACCCGGCGATCGTTGCCCACCGACACCCCGACGGGATACCCGCTGGCCGCCGGAAGCGGATAGCTGCCCAGCGTGCGCCCGTTGCCCGGGTCGAACACCAGCACCGACATCCCGGGTGCGCCGTCCGCCGGTGGACCGCCAACGACCACGTATCCGGCGCCGCCGCCGGCCAGGCTCGACGACGACAGCGGCGTCGCGTCGTCGCGGCGCCACGCCGGGTCGGCGTGATCCCCGGCGTCCTTGAACGCCGCCAGCCGCGTGTTGGGGCCGCCGCCCGACACGATCAGCCCCTGCGGGGTGACCGCGGGCGGCGTCTGCGCCAGAAAGCCAAGTGGCGCAGACCATTTCGGTTTACCGTCGGCGGCGTGCAGGGCCCACAGCCGTTGGTCGCGGCCGTTGACGTAGACGGTCGAGCCGTCGGCGGACAGCACCGGGCTGGCGATGACACCGGCGCCGACGGCATCGCTGGTCCAGTCCCGGGTGATCAACGGCGTCTGGCCCGGGTGGTACTTCAGCCCGACCAGCCCGGCGGCCGGGGTGCCGGGCTGCCAGACGCCCAGCACCGCGGTCCCGTTGACCGGTGAGTAGGCCGGTGCCGCCGCGACCGGGCAGCCCGGCCGGGCGGGCGCGCAGTCGGCCAACCCGCGCGTCGCGTCGGTGGGGTCGACGCCCTCCACCAGATCGAGCGGGCTGCCGACCACCTCGCCGCGGTGCGAGTCGAAAACCAGCACCTGTCCCAGGTGCGTGGTGACGAGCAGTTGGCCGTGCTCCAAAAACCTTGGGGTGGTGGGCATTCCGATCACCGGCTGGCGCCACCGCGTCCACTGGGTCACCGGAAACGAGAAGAAGGTGCCCGGCTGGCCGACGTACAGGTTGTCGAAGCCGTCGAACAGCGGGCCGGCGAAGCCGCCGCCCTGGACCAGCCGCACACACCAGCGTTGGCGGCCGTTGTCGTCGGCCTCCCACTCCATCAGCGAACAGCCGGCCGGGGTCTGCGCGTTCAGCGCGAGATAGCCGCGAGCGCTCATCGCCGCCCCCGACCCGAGGCTGCCCTTGACCGACCGGATCCACTGCAGCGACAGCTTGGCGGCGCCGCCGGTCGCAGTGTAGCTGCTGTTGGCGGCGTCGCCGTATTGCGCCGGCCAGCCCTGCGCGGGGGAGGCCTCCACCCACGAGTCGGTGTTGCCGCAGCCGCCGAGCCCGACCGCGAGCCCCGCCGCCAAGGCGGCACACGAGCCACGCCGAAGCCCACGCAGGAGATGTCGGGCAAGCACCTCGGGTTTCCAAGTCCTTCTACGTTGCGGGGGCAGCGGGCGAGTACAGGTGAGGGTAACCCCTGACGGCTCCGATAGGCTTTCCGGCCATGACGAGCATGTGGAATGCTCCGCTTCACCGCCGCTGGCGTGGATCGAACCTGCGCGACCCCCGCCAGGCCAAGTTCCTCACGCTGGCCTCGCTGAAGTGGGTGCTGGCCAACCGGGCCTACACCCCGTGGTACCTGGTGCGCTACTGGCGGCTGCTGAAATTCAAGCTGGCCAACCCGCACATCATCACCCGCGGGATGGTGTTTTTGGGCAAGGGCGTGGAGATCCACGCGACACCGGAACTCTCGGAGATGGAGATCGGCCGGTGGGTGCACATCGGTGACAAGAACACCATCCGCGCGCACGAGGGCTCGCTGCGGTTCGGCGACAAGGTGGTGCTCGGCCGCGACAACGTCATCAACACCTACCTCGACATCGAGCTCGGCGATTCGGTGTTGATGGCCGACTGGTGCTACGTCTGCGATTTCGACCACCGGATGGACGACATCAACATGCCGATCAAGGACCAGGGCATCGTCAAGTCTCCGGTCCGGATCGGGCCGGACACCTGGGTCGGGGTCAAGGTGACCGTGCTGCGTGGCACCTCCATCGGGCGCGGCTGCGTGCTGGGGTCGCACGCGGTGGTGCGCGGCGTCATCCCCGACTACTCAATCGCGGTCGGTGCACCGGCCAAGGTGGTCAAGAACCGCCAGCTGTCCTGGGAGAGCTCGGCCGCACAGCGCGCCGAACTGGCGGCCGCGCTGGCCGATATCGAACGCAAGAAGGCGGCGCGCTAGCCCGCTTTATTCGGGGTGATCGTCGACCTTGTAGTCGAAGCTGACGTCGCCCGCGTCGACGCCGGTGACGGTGACGGCAATGCCGTACTTCTGTCCGCCGTCGGTGAGTTCGCAGCGCAGCGTCGCGCCCTCGACGCCCTTCAGGTTGTCCGGGCACGTCACGGAGTCGGGCTTGCGGCCGACTTGCTGGGTCAGCTTGTTGCTGAGGATTTTCGCGACCTGGTTCTTGTCGACCGTCTCGACCATGTCGAACTTGACGTCGTTGCCGTTGACGCTGGTCACGGTGACGTTGACGTTGAAGGTCTGGTCTTTGACCTTCATCGTGCAGTTCAGCTGCGCGCCGACCGCGGCCGGCAGGTCGTTCGGGCAGTCGACCGATTCGGGCTTGTTGCCGGCCGCGTCGGTCAGCTTGGCGGTGATCTGGTTGGCGACGTCGCCCTTGCTCACCGCGTGTTTCGAAGACACCGAACACGAACAGGCGCCGGCGCCGGCCATGATCCCGGCGGCCGCGCCCGCCACCAACAACGTCCGAACGAACGAGCGAGCCATGGCGCCTCCCGGGGCGAAATCGACGAGAACTGTGAGTCGGCTGATAATTGCATGCCAACCAGCTGCGGGTCCATGGAATCGCTCAGATGCTGTGATAGCGGCGCAAGGCTTCGGCGCGTTCGGCTCCGTGGTCGACGATCGGTGCCGGGTATGCCTGCGGCCGTTCGCCTTTCCTCAGGTGCGGGTCGTCGGCTCCGCGCAATTCGGGAACCCAGCGCCGGATGTAGTCGCCGGACGGATCGAACTTCTCGCCCTGCGCGGTCGGGTTGAAGACCCGGAAGTACGGCGCCGCGTCGGTGCCGGATCCGGCGCACCACTGCCAGCCGTGCTGGTTGTTGGCCATGTCGCCGTCGACGAGCTGATCCAGGAACCATTCGGCGCCCCACTGCCACGGCAGATGAAGGTCCTTGACCAGAAACGACGCGGTGATCATCCGCACCCGGTTGTGCATGAAGCCGGACTCGCGAAGCTGACGCATCCCGGCGTCGACGATGGGGAACCCGGTTTGGCCGGCCTTCCAGGCCTCGAAGCGGCGCTTGGCGTCGGGCCCGGCGTCGGTGGGGATGTTGTCGAACCGCGCGTTCCAGTTGCGCCACGCGCTGGCCGGCCGGTGGTGCAGCACGTCGGCGTAGAAGTCGCGAAATGCCAACTCCCGCAGGAAGGCCTGCGCGCCGGCGCCACGCAGGTCGAGGTCGGCGACCATGGTGCGGGGATGGATGGAGCCGAATTTCAGGTACGCCGACATCCGGCTGGTGCCTGCCCGGTCCGGCCGATCGCGGTCCTGCCCGTAGCGCTGTAACCCGTTGTCCACGAACGACTTCCAGAGCCGGCGCGCCGACGCCTCACCCGCCGCTACGTCGAGCGCGGCGCCCGGGTCGGGGATCTCGCACTGCTGGATCCCCAGCCGCCCCGGATCGAGCCAGCGCGCGGAGGCGGCGCTCGACTTCGCCGGCGCCCGCCAGCCGACGTCGCGCCACTGGCGCAGAAACGGTGTGAACACTTGATAGGGGGAGCCGTCCTGCTTGGTGACGCGGCCGGGTGAAACCAGGTACGGCGAGCCCGTCGCCACCAACGGCACGGAATCCAGTGCGGCGCCGACACGTTGGTCACGGCGTCTTCCATAGGGCGCGAAATCCTCCGAGATGTGCACCGCGGAGGCGCCGATTTCCTTGGCGATGCGGGGGATTGACGTCTCGGGGCGTCCGCGGGTCACCAGCAGCCGACCGTCGAGGTCGTCGCGCAGGCGGCGCAGCGAGTCACCCAGGAATTGCAGCCGGCGCCGCCCCGACGAGGCCTCCAGCCTCGGATCGAGGACGAAGCAGGCGAGCACTTCCTCGCCGTGCTGGGCGGCGGCGGCCAGTGCGGGGTGATCGCGCAATCTCAGGTCGCGACGAAACCATAACAGCGTCGGCATGATTCAGCGGTTGAGCCGCCAGATGTGCGTGGACAGGGCGGTGGCGAAGGCGCACCACAGCGGGTAGGGGGCCAGCGCTGCTCCTGCCTTGCCGTCCGCCTGCGCGGCCCGGCGCGCGAGGTCGGCGCTGCTGACTGCCAGCGCCGCGGCGCCGAGCGCGGAGGCGCCGAGCTTGTGATAGCGGAAGAACAGCCAGCTCCATCCGGCGTTCAGCGACAGGTTCAGGCCTAGCGCCGCGGCGTAGCGGCGCGCCTCGTCGTGCCGCCCGGCCGCGCGCAACCGGTCGATGACCACCGCGGACGTCGCCGCGATATCGGTGTAGAGTCCGGTCCAGACGACGGGGAAGGCGACGCCGGGCGGCTGATAGGGCGGCTTGCGAAGCCGGGAGTACCAGGCGGGCACGCGGTTTGGGCTGGCGATGCTTCCGGTTCCGGCGGCAACGGCGACGGCGAGGGCGGTCGCGGCCACGATCGACGGTTTCACGCTCTGCTTCCTTTCGGTTGGGTGGGATCGGTGGGCCACCAGATGCGGTCGCCGATAAGGGTGAACAGCGCGGGGATGACCAGGGTGCGCACGACGAAGGCGTCGAGCAGGATGCCGAGGCCGACGATGATGCCCAGCTGCGTCGGCGGATCGTCCCAATTCACGCTACAAGTATTTCAGTGATTTAACCATTAATCAAGTTAACAATCACGGCTTGGCGCGGTATGCTGCGATTCTGATGGAAGCCACCACCGACCGTGTTCGGCTCGAGGCGCTGATCGCGGCCGACGCGCGTGCCCTGACCGCCGAATCCGACCAGATGGGTCGCGTCTTCGCCGCGGCGCACCAGTTGGGCCCCAGTGATTTTCGCGCCTTGCTGCATATTCTGGTGGCCGAAACGGCGGGAGCCCCCCTGACCTCGGGGGAGTTACGTCAGAAGATGGGCCTGTCGGCGGCGGCGATCACCTACCTGGTAGAGCGGATGATCAATTCCGGGCACATTCGCCGCGACACCCACGCAGACGACCGCCGAAAGGTCATTCTGCGCTACTCGGATCCCGGGCTGGACACCGCCCGCTCGTTCTTCACCCCACTGGGACTGCACACCCGAGCCGCGCTCAACGACCTGCCCGACGAGGATTTGGCCGCGGCCCACCGGGTCTTCACTGCGCTGATTGCCGCAATGCGCCACTTTCAGAGCGAATTGAGTTGACCTCCCTGAATGTTCGACGGTGCCATCGCGCCAGCGAGCCGGGCGCCCACCAGTTCCGGCCGCCGAGCACGTGCATGAAGGCCGGCACCAGCAGCATCCGCACCAGCGTCGCGTCGACCAGGACCGCGATGGTCAGGCCCAGTCCGAACATGCGCATGAACGACACCCCGGCAGAAGTCAGGGCCGCGAACGAGATCGACATCAGCAGCGCCGCGGCAGTGATCACCCTGCCGGTGCGCGCCAGGCCCAGCGCGATGCTTTCGTCGTTGTCCAAGGGCGTTCGGGGTGATTCCAGCCAATACTCGCGGATCCGGGAAAGCAGGAAGACCTCGTAATCCATGGACAATCCGAACGCGATGCAGAACATCAGCACCGGGACGTTCGCCACCAGCGTGCCGGTCGGTGTGGTGCCGGCCGCGCCAAGGTGCCCGTCTTGAAAGATCCACACCAGGGCGCCGAACGCGGCGGTGAGCGAGAGCATGTTGAGCAGTACCGCCTTGATCGGCAGCAGCACGCTGCCGGTGAGGAGGAAGAGCAGCACCAGCGTCACGACGGCGATGAACCCGAACACCAACGGCAAGCGGCTGGTAATGCCGTGCACGCAATCACGATTCGTTTGTGCCATCCCGGTGAACTGCGCCGGTTGGTTTCGCGGCGGTTCGATCGCGTGCAGCCGGTCCAATTGCGCCTCGGCCGCCCGGGTGTAAAGGGGCGCGGCGCTGTCGATGGTCAGATAGGCGCTGCCGGTTGCCATTCCGCTTGGGGCCGTCGGCGGGCCGCTCGGCTTCCCGGCGACGAAGGTGCCGGTCGGCGCCGATACCGCCGCGACATCCGCAACGAGGGACAACCGCATGGCGTAGTCGTCCAGGTCGCCGGTGGTGAGGCCCGCTGCGTCGGGCAGGACGACCTTGATCTCATTACCGGTGCGGAAGTCGCTGCGGATTCGGTCGCTCACGGCCCGCGCCGACGAGGACGTCGGCAGTACCCTATCGTCGGGATAGCCCCACCTGACGCCCAGGAACGGTGCGCCGAGGGCGAGCAGTACGGCGCTGATCGCCAGACCGACCGGGATCGCTTGCCGCATCACCGCTTTGGCAATCCGATACCAGGAGCTGTGTTCCAAGGTCCGCGGCGGGGGTGCGGGGCGCCGGAGGAGCCGTCGGCCCAGCGTCCACATGTTGAGCGCGTCGAGACGGTCGCCGAGCAACGCGATCGTCGCCGGCGCCAGGATCGTCGCCGCCAAGGCGGCGAACGCCACCACCGCGGTGCCGGCGTAGGCGAAGGACTTGAGGAAGTACATCGGGAACAGCGCGGTTGCGGCCAATGCCAGGGCCACCGTGATCGCCGAGAACAGCACGGTGCGGCCGGCGGTCGTCACGGTCCTCACCAGCGCCTCGTCGTGGTCGGCCCCCTGCGCCAGTTCGTCCCGGTACCGGCTGATGATCAGCAACGTGTAGTCGACGGCCAGGGCGAATCCCAACGCCGCCGTCACGTTGAGAGCGAAGATCGATACGTTGGTGACCAGTGCGATCGCGCGCAACACGGCGAGCGAACCGAGGATCGCGACTCCGCCCACCGCCACGGGCAGTGCCGCCGCGAGTATTCCGCCGAAGACCCACACCAGCGCGACGAAGCTGAGCGGTATCGCGATCATTTCCATCCGCAGCAGGTCTTTTTCGGTCTGCTGGTTGACTTGTTGGTAGACCAGCGCCGACCCTCCCGCTCGCACCGTGACGCCCTGATGCTCGCCCATGAAACGCTCCGCCAGCGTCCGGGCACGGTCGGGTGCGCTGTTTTCGTCGCCCTTGAGTGCCGCCAGGATCAGCGCCGTCTTTCCGTCGGCGCTGAACACGCCCGGGTTGGCTTGCGCGGCCCAGGGTGAGGTCACCTGTGCGACGAAGGGCGATTGGGAAAGCTGCTGGACAATGTCGGTGCCCACGGCCTGTGCGGCCCCGTCTCTGGCCCCGTCGGGAGAACTGACGAGCAGAACCAAATCCATGCCGCCCTGGTTGAACTTCTCGGCCAGCGTCGCGGCCGCGCGGGCCGATTCGGATGCCGGGTCGAGAAATCCTCCGGCGGACAGCCTGGATGCGGCCGGTATGCCGAAAACCGCTGCGGCAATGACGAATACGACGGTGATGCCGATGATCCGTCTTGGCGCGGCGACGGCGAGTCGGGCGATTCGCGTTAGCATGTACCGCCCTCGTGGTGATCCGCGCTGAATGGCTTGGGCCGGCGCTCCCTGCTCGAGATTACGTTAAGATTCTTAACCATTCAAGTACTTAAATAAATTCGGAAGTTGCACTAGGCTGGCGGCCGGGGATGGCGGATTGACCGGCGCGGGCCTGGGTACCACCCGATAAGCAAGGAACGAGGTGAGCAGTGTGATCGGGTCGATGGGAGCCATGATCGGCGGGGTGATCGATGCGGCGGGGTCGGTGGTCGGCTACCGCCACGGCACCAAGGAGCCGGACTACACCGCGGAGCAGCTGACCCGGGATGTCGAGCTCCGGCACTACGGTGCTCGGATCGCCGCGGAGACGACCGTCGTCGCGGACGAAGAGGCCGCCCGCTATGCCGGGTTTCGCCGACTAGCCGGTTACATATTCGGTGGCAACCGCGTCCACGAGAAGATCGCGATGACCGCCCCGGTGGCCCAGGAGGCGGCGGGCGAGCGCCGATGGGTGATCCGATTTTTCATGCCTGCCGAAAAGACGCTGGACTCACTGCCCGAGCCCGACGACGGAGAAGTCAGGTTGGCGGCCGTGCCGCCGGAGACGGTTGCGGTGCACCGCTTCACGGGCAGCCGCAGCCGCCGTGCCATCGCTGCGCACACCGCCAGATTGCTGACGGCGCTGCGCGAGACCGGATTCGAGGCCGTCGACACGCCGACCGCCTGGTTCTACGATCCGCCGTGGACCGTTCCGGCGCTGCGCCGCAACGAGATTGCCGTGCCGGTGGAGCCGACGGCCTGACCATGCGCCCATCGACACTTTTTGCCTCCGCCGCGGCGGTGATCGCGACGGCGACGGTGGGTGGCCTGGCGACCCGCTCGGCGGCCCAGTCGGGGTGGTACCGCCAACTGCGCAAACCCACCTATCAGCCGCCGCGGTCGGTGTTTCCCGTCATCTGGCCGGCGTTGTACGCCGACATCGCGGCGGTGTCCGCGGTCACCCTCGACCGGCTGCGCGACGGCGGGAACGCGCCGGCGGCCCGCTCCTACCTCGGTGCTCTGGTGATCAACCTCCTGCTGAACGCCGGCTGGTCGTGGGTGTTCTTCAATCGACGCCACCTCGGGGCGGCGGTCGCGGTGAACGCCGCGCTGACCGCGAGCAGCGCCGACCTCACCCGGCGCGCCATCGCCGTGCGCGGGAGGCGCGCAGTGTGGCTCTCGGCGTACCCCGCCTGGTGCGCGTTCGCCTTCGCCCTGTCCGCCCACATCTGGCTGCTGAACCGCCGCCGCAGGATCGACGCGCCGTGACAACCGACCGCGGCGAGATGACCACCCGCAAGCGCCGTCACATCGACGTGTGCCTCGACGGGGACGTCGGCTATCACGGCCTGACGACCGGCCTGGAACGCTACGCCCTGCCCTACAACGCCCTGACCCAGACCAACCTTGACGACATCGACCTGCGCACGGAATTTCTCGGCGCGCGGCTGCGGGCGCCGATTCTGATCGGCGCCATGACCGGGGGGGCGAAACTGTCGGGCACCATCAACCGCAACCTGGCCACGGCCGCGCAACGGCTCGGCATCGGAATGATGCTGGGCTCGCAGCGGGTGATGCTGGACAGCGCGCTGGGGGAGCGCGCCGCCTCCAGCTTCGCCGTGCGCGACGCGGCGCCGGACGTGCTGTTGCTGGGCAACATCGGCCTTTCCCAGTTCACCAAGGACGCGGTGCCGGACATCGTTCGAGCCCTCGACCGGGTGGGCGCGAATGCGCTTGCGGTGCATACCAATCCGCTACAGGAGGCCATCCAGCGCGGTGGCGACACGGACTTCGCCGGGTCGCTGGACCGGCTGCACGACGTGGCCGGCATGCTGGGCTACCCGGTGCTGTTGAAGGAGGTCGGTCACGGGATTGGCGGCGCCGCGATCGGCCAACTGCTGCGCTCGTCCGGGGAGCTACCGGTGGCGGCCATCGATGTGGCCGGCGCAGGAGGAACCTCCTGGTCGCGCGTCGAGCAATTGGTCCGCTACGGCGAAGTGCGCTACCCCGACCTGGCGGACTGGGGCATACCCACCGCGCAGGCCATCGGGGAGGTGCGCGCGGCGCTGCCCGACGTCCCGCTGGTCGCCTCGGGCGGAATCCGGACCGGCATGGACGCGGCCAAGGCGCTGGCGCTGGGCGCCGATGTGGTGGCCGTCGCCCGGCCGCTCTTATCCGCGGCGATCGAGTCGGCGGCCGCGGCGACCGCCTGGCTGCAGCGATTCATCGACGAGTTCCGCATCTGCCTGCACGGGTGCGGCGCGGCGGAGGTGAAAGCGCTGCGAGACGTTGGCCTGACGCCTCTTTCGTAGCGGCGACGGCGGATGGCGGTGATACTGGCGTACGGATCGCCTGCGCTCGGTCATGCCTACCCCATGGCCGCCCTGCTGACCGAACTGGGCGGGCGGGGCCATCGAGCTCACCTGCTGACCCTGGCCCGCGGGGTTTCCGCGCTGCGCGCGGCCGGCATCAACGCCGAGGCCGTTGACCCGCGAATCGAGGCCATCGCCGGCCGGGATTGGCTGGCGCCCAACGCGTTAGGGGTCCTCAAGGAGACGATCGACGTGCTGTGCCGACGCGCGGTGATCGAGGTCGACGATCTGCGTCGCGCGCTGGCGCGGCTCCGTCCCGACGCGGTGTTGGTCGACGCGAACTGCTGGGGAGCGATGGCGATGGCCGAGGCGAGCGGCGTTCCGTGGCTGGTGTTTTCGCCGTTCACGCCCTACCTGAGGTCCCGCTCGGCGCCGCCTTTCGGACCCGGCTTGCGGCCGCTGCCCGGACCGGTCGGGATGATCCGAGACGCGTCCATGCGCCCATTTGTGCGCCACCTGTTCGACCGCCGGATCGTGCCCCGGGTCAACGCCGTCCGCGCGGAACTCGGCTTGCCGCGGGTGACGTCGGTGGATGGGCTGATGCGCCGCGCGCCGCTGATGTTGGCGGTCGGCGGCGAGCCGTTCGAGTATCCGCATCCCGATTGGGGCCACGTGCACTTCATCGGTGCGTGTGAGTTCGAGCCCGCCCCCGCCGCCGCGCCGGAGTGGATCACCGGCATCGACCGCCCCATCGTTTTGGTCAGCACTTCCTCGATCGCGCAGGCCGACGCCAAACTCGGCCGAATCGCCCTGCAGGCGTTGGCCGCTGAACCGGTCCACGTCGTCGCGACGTTCCCCGCCGGTGTGCCCGACGGGCTCCCGCACACCTCCAACGCCACGGTGTGCCGCTTTGCGCCGCACGGCGCGGTCCTCGACCGTGCGGTCTGCGCCGTCACCCACGGCGGGATGGGCACCACGGTGAAGGCCCTGGCCCGGGGTGTCCCGGTCTGCGCGGTGCCCTTCGCCCGCGATCAGGCCGAAGTGGCGCGCCGCGTACAGGTGGCCCGCTGCGGGACGCGGCTGCCGGCCAAGAGGCTCACCGCGGCACGCCTGCGCCTCGCCGTGCGCGAGGCGACGGCGATGGCGGCGGGCGCCCGCAAGGTGGCCGCCGGATTCGCCGCGACCGGCGGCGTGGCCCGTGGTGCGGACCTCATCGAGCAGCGCCTACTGCACGGGGTGCTACGGCGCGGCCTTTTGCCGCCGGGCGGGCGCTGACGGCCTGGCCGGCCGGTCGGACAGCTCGCCCTCGAACGTCGACATCGCCCCGATCATCGCCGTGAAAACCCGATGAGCGGCGATCAAATCCTTGTCGCTCAAGTCCGCCATGGCCTCGCTGAGGTGAAGACCGAGCGGCCGGAAGAAAGCATGCGCCAGCGTCATGCCGCTTTCCTCATAGCGCAGCAACCACTTTCGTCGGTCCTCGGGGTCCGCCTCGCGCCGAATGTGGCCCGCTTCGATCATCCGATCGACGAGATAGGTGATCGCCGCCGGGGAGACGTCCATGCGCTGCCGCAATTCGGCCAGGGTCAACGGTTTTCCCGCGGTCTCGCTGACCATGATGTGCAGGAGCGCGTGAAAATCGCTGCTGCCGACCTCGTTCGTGCGCGCGAAGTGGCGGCCGATTCGATCGGATTGCGCCGTGATCGCTCGCATGTCGGCCGACAACTGCCTTTCCAGCTCAGCCCGGCCGGGCGGCGGATCTTGCGCACGGCGCTTGCTCACCTACCCGCATCCTTCATCAGACCACCAGCGTATCCGTGCCCCTCTCGGGGACCTAGCGCGACGTGCTGCGCGCCGGGAACGAACCTACCGGAGCCGTCGCACGACCACTTCTCGAGTTCCGGCGCTTTTTCGCCAGGGCGATCCATGACGTCACGGCGGCGAGAAAGGCGACGGTCTGCACAGTACCGGTTCGGCCGGCCGGGTAGACCACACCCGCGACGTAGTGGTCGACGAACCCGGTGCTGGGCAGTGGTGTCATGCCGGCTCGTAATCGCGCCCAATCTTCCAGGGAGGTCAGCGGACACGGCACGGGCAGCGCCACGACCGCCAGGCCCCAGCACACGCTCGCCAGGTGCAGCCAGATGGTGCGGGGCCACCGCAGCGCGAGGAAACCGCCGCACGGCACGTAGCAGAGGTAGGCGAAGTGCGCGCCCACGCTGACCACCACGAGGTACTTAAAGCAGGCGAAATGCGCTTTCGTCATCGTCGGTTCGGACTTCCGCTGGCGGCCCGTGCTGAGGTAGGTCCATGCTAGCCACCCGTGCGAAGTCGATACCGGCGTTCGGCGTAGGCCAGGTCGTCGCGCCACAGCCGGTTGGAGGCATAGCGCATCAGCGGTGTGATCAATGGGGCCGCCCGGCGCGCCGTCTTGAAACCCGGGCGTTGCGATGTCGCGACGGTGGCCTCCAGGACGGCAACGCGCGGCGAGCCGTCGTGTCCCAAACCCATTGGTGTTGCGTGGGTTTCGACGACGCTTCCCGTCCCCTCGCCCTCGACGATGCGCATGACGACCGTGCGCGCGTCGGGCGTGGTGAATTCGGCGATGACGGGCACGCCGAGGCGACCCATCCGGAAGGTGACCGAGACCAGGAAGCGGTCGTCTTCCTCGGTGGGGGTGGTGAGCACCTCCAGCCGGGTGAACGAGTAGGGGTGGAACCACGCGCCGTGCCAGGGGTCGAGCCGGTTGGCGACGACGTCGGACGGTTCGCAGCGACCGACCACGCGAGTGACCGCCGTCAGGGTGTCAACGGACGGCCTCGGTACGACGACCGGCCGATCCGTCGGGGCCTCTGCACCAACCGAATCGAGGCGCACCCACGCCAGCACACCGTCGTCGTGGCTGGGAAACGGCTGCCAACGCAATTCGCACGTTTTGCCGTCGAGCGCCAGCCCGTGCCATCGGCAGTACAGGACGCCCTTGCGCACCAGGCCGGTGGCCAGGTCGGCGCCCAGGTGCGGGCAGGTGGCCGGACCGACTCGCAGCCGGCCGTGGTCGTCGCGCCAGGCCACCAGGTCGATGCCGGCGACCCGCGCACCGTGGGCGTGAGAAGTGCGCACGTCGCGGCTCGCGGCAAACGCGAACCAGTTTCCGGTCGCCCGGCGCCCCGACCGCTCCAACGCGGCGTTGATGATGCCCGGCTGCGCGTCGCGGTAGGTCGGGCGCTGCTGTGTCCATGAGACACGCGGGATTACGCCGACCGGCCAATCTTTCGAGCGCCGACGCAGGCGGTCGCCGACGCTCATCGCGGCCGCGCCAGTGACCGAAGCAGCGCGGACCGCCCGCGCGTGGGGACGGTGCACAGCGCGTGGCCGGCAATGCCCCACGATGCCAGCAGCTGGTTGGCAGCCGACCATCCGGTGGTGGCCGCCCGTTCCATCAGCGCGACCGGCAGGTCGACACGGATCCCGTCGCCGGCCAGCACCAGCCCGGGCTGCGGAGTGGCCACGGTCGGCCGCTGCAGGAAGGTTCCCGGTGCGAACAGGGGGCAGTCGTCGCGGCGCAGCACGCTTTCGTAAGCGACCCGGGCCCCGGCCGTTTCGGGATACAACTGGTGCAGTTGGCCGATCGCGGCCCGATCGGGGGATTGGGAACTGGCCGCGTACGAATGCAATTCGACGACCGACCCGCGGTGTTGGCGTGCCCACACCGCGGCCTCCCGTTCGTAACGCTCCAGCACGCTGATGTTGTCGACGGGCGGATGACCGGCCGTGCCGAGGAAAGCGGGCCGGTCCGAATCGACGGCCTTCTCGAGCCATAGCCGGTGCACCACGAAGGACGGCGCGGTGCGCAACCGGCGTATCCGGGCGCGCCACGGATCGTCGCCGAGGCCGGCAGACGCCGCCACCACACGCTGCAGGCCACCCACGTCGAGCGCCAGCACCACCGCGTCCGCGTCGTACCGAGCGCCCGAATCGGTATGAACGTCAAAGGCTTTCGTCGCTCCGGGCGTGACACAGGACGCTTGTGTGCCGAGGTGCACTCGAACGCCCCGCTCGTGCAGGTAGTCCCGCAGCGGATTCCACAGGCTCACTTGGAAGTTCGCGGTGGCGACGTCGAAGATCAGGCCCTCGCTGGAACCGAGGAAATAGATGTGGAACATGGTCGCCAGCTCCGCGGCGGACAATTGTGCCGGCTCGGCGAAGAAGCTGCGGGAGAACACCTCGAACGCCAGGTGGCGCGCGGACTCGGGAAAGTTGATGCTCTTGAGGAAGGTTTCCGCGTCGATGTGGTCGAGCCGCCGGTAGATGTCGGGCACCGACACCGCCGCCAGCGGTGCGGCGGCCCGGCCGTTGATGCGCACCAGGTCGCCGAGTGAAAATGTCGGGCTGCGCAACGCGAATGCCAGCGCGTTCCACGGCGGGGTGCGCGGCAGGCCGCGGAAGGTGTCGCGCCGTCCGGCGCCGTCTATCAGTGGGTAGTCGCTGACGGGGGCGAGCATGCGCAGCCGGGGATCGACCCGGCGGAGCAGCGCGCGCAGGTTGTAGTACTGGCGGAAGAAGGCGTGGAATCCGCGGTTCATCGCGAACTCGGCGCCGTCGTGGTGTTCGGTCCAGCCGCCCACCCGGCCGCCGAGGTAGTCCTCGCGTTCGACGACGTCCACGGAGACGCCGCGTTCGGCGAGCGCGGTGGCGGCCGTCAGGCCGGCGATCCCGCCGCCCACGACGACGGCGCTCGGCCGCGACGACAGCGCGCCCGCGTCGGCGAGGCCGGGTGTGGCGGGGTGGACGCGCCGGCGGCGGTCGGTCATCGCGGCGCCTCCCCGACAAACGTGTGGACGACGTTGTGCTCCCAGCCCGGCATCGTCTCGCTGCGCACGCCGGTGAAGCCGGCGTCGCGCATCCGGCGCCGCAACCGCGCCGCGCCGTCGAACGCGAGGACGCTGCGCCACAGGTGCCGGTAGAGCGCGGTGTCGCGGGTATGCCACCAGCCGGCGGGGACGATGATGCCCCAACACACCGCGTGCCAGACCAATCTCGCCGTGACCGAATCGCGCACCGAGTACTCGTGCATTGCCAGGGTGGCGCCGGGGGCGAGCAGGGCGCGAAACGCTTGCAGCTGACCGTCCGGATCCGCGAGGTTGCGCAGCAGGTAGGCGGCCAGGATGCCGTCGAACGGTCCGGTGACGCCGCATTCCTCCAATTCTTCGACGCGGGCGTGCACGAACCGCACCGACGGTGGCCACGCCTTCGCCCGTGCCACGTCGAGCATTCCGTTCGCGGCGTCAACCGCGACGATCTCCGCCTCGGGCGCCGCCGCCAGCAGCGCGGCCGTCGACGCGCCGGTGCCGCAGCCCGCGTCGAGCAGACGTAGGCCCCGGCCGCGTCCGGGCAGCCGCATGCGGCGCGCCGACAGCGCCAGGTTCGCGTGGTAGTACGGGTTGGCGCCGACCAGCCGGTCGTACGCCGCGGCGCCGGCGTCGAAGGCGCCGGGCACCTCGTTGCGGGGCAGACCCGCCTTATCGGCGCGCACGCTGTCGCTCCCACAGCAGCAGCACCGCGGTGACCAGCGCGAAGCCGAACAGGAAGTCCTCGACGGGAATGTCGAACGGAAACCGCACACCGACGGTATGCCGCTCGTTGTAGATCACGATCGGGGCGCTGCGTTTCGTCAGCCAGCCGTCGACCAATACCTGAAAGCCGAGCACGATCACCATCGACACCCAGTAGGCCGGCCGCCGAAACAGGTTGGTGCGCAACAGCGCAAACTCCAGCGCGAGGACGACCAGGACGGCCGCCACGGCCGGCACCGTGTAGCCGAGCCCGGTCATCGGCGCCTGCCCCTTTCGAGGATGGTCGTCACCGCGTTGTAGGTCAGCACGGCGCACACCGGAATCACCACGAAGAACAGCACTTCCTCGATCGGCACCCCGAACGGAATGTGCAGGCCGGTGATGTATTCGCAGTTGTACGTCCACACGCCGTTGGCGATCGCCACCGCGTCCCAGACGAGGAACACCGCCGCGACCGGAATGACCGCGCGTGCGAGGCGGCGCGGTTGGCGGTAGACACCGGCGCCGAACAGCTCGAGCGGCGCGGTGATCGCCAGGCACAGGCCCAGGACGATCAGGTACTGCCACCGTTCGCTCACCACGCGGTCCTCATCCTGGCCCGCCACGACCGCACCAGCGCGCCACCGGCGACCCGAAGCCGCCGCGCCGTGCCGACGGTGGCCCGGTGCGTGAACACCGAGAAATCGCTGGCCTCAATGCGATCCAGGATTTCGGAGTACAGCGTCAGCGCGGTCGCCACGCACGGCCGGGACCGCGGCGCCAGCAGGGCGATCCCGTCGGCGGCGAAACGGTAGATGTCGCGGGTGATCTGGTGCTGAGCCGCCAGGGCGGACCGGACGCGGGGATCAGTGCGCCGGTGCACGTGACACCACATCATCAGTTCGCGATCCACGCCGAAGGCGGCGAGTTCGTCGGCCGGCAGGTAGATCCTGTTCCGCGCCAAGTCTTCGTCGATGTCGCGCAGGAAGTTGGTGAGCTGAAACGCGCGGCCCAGCGCCGCCGCATACGGGGCGGCCGCGCCGGTGGGGACGTCCGGACAGACGGTTCCCAGCACCGGAAGCATCTGCAGGCCAATGACTTCCGCGGAGCCATGCATGTATCGGTTGAGCGCCGCCCGGTCGCGATAGTCGGTGACGGTGAGATCCATGCGCATGGAGTCCAAAAAGTCCGCGAACAGGTCCGCGGGAATCCCGTAGCGACGCGCGGTGTGGGTGACGGCGGCGAGGATGGGCTCGTCGTGGTGGTCGCCCCCGTCGAAGAAGCGATCCGACAGCCGCTGCAGCCGGTCCGCCCGCTCGGAGACGTCCAGGTCCGGATTGAGCTCGTCGAGAATGTCGTCGGCGTGGCGGGCGAAGCCGTACAAAGCGTGCACGGCCGGGCGCTGGTCGGGAGCGAGCAGCCGGGTGGCGAGGAAGTAGGTGCGGCCGTTCTCGGCGGCGATCCGCCGGCACCTCCGATAGGCCTCGCGCAGCCCGTCTTCGTCGATTCCGGCGGCGTCCAATTCGGTCCGGATCATCGCGATCCCGCTTTCAGGTCGAGCGTTCGGGTCGTCGTGCGCGTTGGCGTGCCGGTGATGCGGTCGGCGGCCAACCGCCCGGAGATCAGCGTGGTCGGCACGCCCACCCCGGGCAGGGTCGACGACCCGGCCAGCACCGCGTTCTCGATGCCGCGCACGGTATTGGCCGGCCGGAAGGGCCCGGTCTGGGCGAACGTGTGGGCCCACGCGAACGGTGTGCCGGCGGCCATGCCCTGGCGGGCCCAGTCGGCCGGGGTATCGACGTGCAGCAGTCGGGCGTCGTCGCGCACGCCCGGCAAGAGCCGGTCCTGCACGATGTCGAGGAGGGAGTCCGCGTAGGCGCCGCCGATGGCCGACCAGTCGATCTCACCGCGCGACAGGTTGGGGGCCGGTGCCAGCACATAGAGCAAATCGCGGCCGGCGGGCGCCAGGCTCGGGTCGCCGGCCGTCGGGCGGGTCACCAGCAGCGAGGGATCGGCCATCAGGCGGCCGTCGCGGATGATGTCGGTGAACGTCTGTTCCCACGCCGAGCCGAAAAGAATGCTGTGGTGGGCGTTTTGCGACGGCACGGCGCGGCAGCCCAGGTGCAGCACCACCGCCGAGGGCGCAGCGCGCAGCGGAAGGATCCGGCGCGGTTGCCGGCCCAGCAGGCGGTAGGCCTGGGGCAGCTCGGTCGTCAGTACCACCGCGTCGCAGTCGATGCGCGCATCCCGGTCGGTGTGGACGGCGGTGATCCGCTGCCCGCTGCGCTCCAGCCGGGTGACCGTCGACCCGTAGCGGAACCGCACCCCGGCGTCGGCGGCGGCCGCC
>NZ_LZKK01000245.1 GCF_001672815.1 Mycobacterium sp. E796
GGTGGGTGCGGGCGCGGAGGACGATCCTGTCGGGCAACGCCGTCACCTTCCTGGCCGCCGCGGTGCTCTACGCGTTGGCCATCGGCCAGGTGCGGGGCTTCGCCTTCACGTTGGGCCTCACCACGCTGCTGGACACCGTGGTGGTGTTCCTGGTGACCTGGCCGCTGGTCTACCTGGCGTCGCAGTCCACGACGCTGGCCAAGCCGGCGTACAACGGCCTGGGCGCCGTGCAGCAGGTCGCGCGGGAACGTCGGGCCGCGGCGGATGTGAAGACGGGACGGGGATAGCGCATGAGTGCCGCCAAGGATGCGACCGCGCTGACCGACAGCGCCCAGTTGCCGCACCACAGCTTCATTTCCCGGCTCTACACCGGCACGGGCGCGTTCGAGGTGATCGGGCGCCGCCGACTGTGGTACGGGATCAGCGGCGCGATCGTCGCGGTCGCGCTGATCAGCATCGTGCTGCGCGGCTTCACCTTCGGGATCGACTTCAAGGGCGGCACGACCGTGTCGATGCCGCGGGGGACCGCCCAGACCGCGCAGGTGTCCGACGTCTTCCGGAAGGCCATCGGCAAGGACCCGGAGTCGGTGGTGATCGTCGGCAACGGCGCGTCGGCGACCGTGCAGATCCGCTCGGAGACGCTGACCAACGACCAGACCACCAAGCTGCGCAACGCCCTGTTCGACGCCTTCCAGCCGAAGGGCAACGACGGCAAGCCGAGCAAGAACGCCATCAGCGACTCGGCGGTGTCGGAGACCTGGGGTGACCAGATCACCAAGAAGGCGCTGATCGCGCTGGTGGTGTTCCTGGCGCTGGTCAGCCTGTACATCACCATCCGCTACGAGCGCTACATGGCGATCTCCGCGCTGACCACCATGGTGTTCGACCTGACCGTCACCGCCGGCGTGTATTCACTGGTCGGCTTCGAGGTCAGCCCGGCCACGGTCATCGGGCTGCTGACCATCCTGGGTTTCTCGCTGTACGACACCGTCATCGTGTTCGACAAGGTCGAGGAGAACACCCGCGACTTCCAGCACACCAACCGGCGCACCTTCGCCGAGCACGCCAACCTGGCGATCAACCAGACGTTCATGCGCTCGATCAACACCAGCCTGATCAGCGTGCTGCCGGTGCTGGCGCTGATGGTCGTGGCGGTGTGGCTGCTGGGCGTCGGCACGCTGAAGGACCTGGCGCTGGTCCAGCTGGTCGGCATCCTGGTCGGCACCTACTCGTCGATCTTCTTCGCCACCCCGCTGCTGGTCACCCTGCGCGAACGCACCGAGCTGGTGCGCACCCACACCCGCCGGGTCCTCAAGCGGCGTGCGCGCGCCGACGAGTCGGCCGTCGAGATCTCCGAGTCGGCCGCCGAAGAGCCGACGGAGGCGACCGAGGAGGCCGAGGCTACAGAGGCGGCCACGGCTAAAGACGCCCCCGAGGCGCCCGCCAAGCCCGCGCCGAGCAAGCCGGCCCCCGGCGCGCGCCCGGTGCGCCCCACCGGGACCCGGCGCCCGACCGGCAAGCGAAACGCGGGCCGACGGTAAGCCAGATGTTGCGGGCCGACCGGGGGAACCTGAGGGGGACCGCGGCGGCTTCGTTGGCCGGCATGATGCTGGCGGCGTTCGCGTTGGCCGGGTGCTCGGGCAGCGCCGCCTCCAACGTCGACTACGTGGTCGACGGCCCGCTGGTCAGCTATAACACCAACACCGTCGCCGGCGCCGCGTCGGCGGGGGCGCAGGCGTTCGCCCGCACGCTGACCGGCTTCGGCTATCACGGTCCCGACGGGCAGGTCGTTGCCGACCGCGACTTCGGCTCCGTCTCGGTGGTGGGGGGTTCGCCGCTGGTCCTCGACTACCAGATCGCCGACAACGCCGTCTACAGCGACGGCAAGCCGGTGACCTGCGACGACCTAGTGCTGGCGTGGGCGGCCCAGTCCGGCCGGTTCCCCGGCTTCGACGCCGCCAGCCAGGCCGGCTATGTCGACATCGCCAACGTCGAGTGCATCCCGGGCCAGAAGAAGGCCCGGGTATCCTTCGTCCCGGACCGCGCCGTCGTCGACTATGCGCAGCTGTTCGCCGCGACCACGATCATGCCTTCGCACGTGATCGCCGATCAGCTCAACGTGGACGTGACCGCGGCGCTGCTGAGCAACAACGGGCCCGTGGTGGCGCAGATCGCCAAGCTGTGGAACACCGGCTGGGACCTCAAGCCAGGTGTCGACCTCAAGCGCTTCCCGTCGTCGGGCCCGTACAAGATCGAGCGAGTCCTGGACGGCGGCGCGGTGGTGCTCGTCGCCAACGACCGATGGTGGGGACCCAAGGCGGTCACCAAGCGGATCACCGTCTGGCCGCAGGGACCCGACATCCAGGACCGGGTCAACAACCGCAGCGTCGACGTCGTCGACGTCGCGGCCGGTTCCTCCGGCGCGCTGGCCACCCCCGACAACTACGAGCGTTCCGATGCGCCGTCGGATGGCATCGAGCAGTTGATCTTCGCGCCGCAGGGACCGCTGGCGCAGCCCAAGGTCCGGCGCGCATTCGCGTTGTGCACGCCGCGCGACACGATCGCGCACGACGCCGGGGTGCCGGTCGCCAATTCCCGCCTACAGCCCGCCACCGAGGACGCCATCGCGGCCGGTGAGGGCGCCGCCGAGGCCGGTCCGTTCGGCAGGGCCGACCCCGCCGCCGCCCGCGAGGCCCTCGGCGGCGCGCCGCAGCCGGTGCGGATCGGCTACCAGGGGCCCAACGCGCGGCTGGCGGTGACCGTCGGGTCGATCACCAAGTCCTGTGAGCCGGCCGGCATCACCGTCACCAGCGTCCCGCTGGACAGCTCCGGACCCCAGGCGCTGCGGGACGGCAAGATCGACGTCCTGCTGGCCAGCACCGGCGGGGCCACCGGCAGCGGGTCGACCGGGTCGTCGGCGATGGACGCCTACGCGCTGCACAGCGGCAACGGCAACAACCTGTCCGGCTACAACAATCCCCAGGTCGACGCCGCGATCAGCGCGCTGGCGGTGTCGGCCGACCCGGCCGAGCGGGTCCGGCTGCTGGCGCAGGCGGCCCCGCCGCTGTGGGCCGACATGCCGACCCTGCCGCTGTACCGGCAGCAGCGCACGCTGCTGACATCGAAGAAGATGTACGCCGTGAGCAGGAACCCGACCCGGTGGGGAGCCGGCTGGAACATGGATCGATGGGCCTTAATACAGTGAGGCTCGAGTGACGGGCGTTCCGGTCGCCCAGATGATCGCGTCGCTGACGCGGGACGTCGCCGACTTTCCCCAGCCCGGAGTGCAGTTCAAGGATCTGACCCCGCTGTTCGCCGACCGGGACGGGATGAACGCGGTCGTCGACGCGCTGGCCGAGATCGCGTCGAGCGCCGACCTGGTGGCCGGCATCGACTCGCGCGGGTTCCTGGTCGCCGCGGCCGTCGCCGGCCGGCTGGGCACCGGTGTGCTGGCCATCCGCAAGGCCGGCAAGCTGCCGCCGCCGGTGCACGCCGAGCAGTACGACCTGGAGTACGGCACCGCCACCCTGGAGATCCCGGCCGACGGGATCGATTTGCGCGGCCGCGACGTTGTCGTCATCGACGACGTGCTGGCCACCGGCGGCACCCTCGGCGCGGCCGCCCGGCTGCTGGAGCGCGCCGGGGCGCACGTGACCGCGGCCGCGGTGGTGGTGGAACTCGTCGAGCTGGGCGGTCGGGAGGCCGTCGCGCCGCTGCCGGTGCACAGCCTGAGCAGGGCCTAACACACTCGACAGGGCCGGGAGATCGGACTTTGGAGATATCCTCGACGTCGGAGGTGACAATCGTGGCGGACGACCAGAGCACGACGCAGGCCGTCGCGCCGCGGATCGAAGAGACGCCGGTCGTCGAGCCATCGGAGGCGCCGACCGAGACGCTGAAGACCACCAGCAGCGCGTCGCGCCGGGTCCGGGCCCGGCTGGCGCGGCGGATGACCGCCCAGCGCAGCACGCTGAACCCCGTGCTCGAGCCGCTGGTGGCGGTGCACCGGGAGATCTATCCCAAGGCGAACCTGCAGCTGCTGCAGCGCGCGTTCGAGGTCGCCGACGAGCGGCACGCCACGCAGTTGCGCCACTCCGGTGACCCCTACATCACCCACCCGCTGGCCGTCGCCAACATCCTGGCCGAGTTGGGCATGGACACCACCACTTTGGTGGCCGCGCTGCTGCACGACACCGTCGAGGACACGGGCTACACGCTGGAGCAGCTGTCCGAGGAGTTCGGCGAAGAGGTGGGCCACCTCGTCGACGGCGTGACCAAGCTGGACCGCGTCGTGCTGGGCAGCGCCGCCGAGGGCGAGACCATCCGCAAGATGATCACCGCCATGGCCCGCGACCCCCGGGTGCTGGTGATCAAGGTCGCCGACCGGCTGCACAACATGCGCACCATGCGGTTCCTGCCGCCGGAGAAGCAGGCCCGCAAGGCCCGCGAGACGCTGGAAGTCATTGCGCCCCTTGCCCATCGGCTGGGCATGGCCAGCGTCAAGTGGGAGCTGGAAGACCTGTCGTTCGCGATCCTGCATCCCAAGAAGTACGAGGAGATCGTGCGGCTGGTCGCCGGGCGCGCGCCGTCGCGCGACACGTACCTGGCCAAGGTCCGCACCGAGATCGTAAACACGCTGGGTGCGTCGAAGATCAAGGCGACTGTCGAGGGCCGCCCCAAGCACTACTGGTCGATCTATCAGAAAATGATCGTCAAGGGCCGCGACTTCGACGACATCCACGACCTGGTCGGCATCCGCATCCTGTGCGACGAGATCCGGGACTGCTACGCAGCCGTCGGCGTGGTCCACTCGCTGTGGCAGCCGATGGCGGGCCGGTTCAAGGACTACATCGCCCAGCCGCGCTACGGGGTGTATCAGTCGCTGCACACCACCGTCGTCGGGCCGGAGGGCAAGCCGCTGGAGGTGCAGATCCGCACCCGTGACATGCACCGCACCGCCGAATACGGCATCGCCGCGCACTGGCGCTACAAGGAAGCCAAGGGCCGCAACGGAGTTCCGCATCCGCACGCCGCCGCCGAGATCGACGACATGGCCTGGATGCGCCAGCTGCTCGACTGGCAACGGGAGGCGGCCGACCCCGGCGAGTTCCTGGAGTCGCTCCGCTATGACCTTGCCGTCCAGGAGATCTTCGTGTTCACCCCCAAGGGCGACGTCATCACGCTGCCGACCGGGTCGACGCCGGTGGACTTCGCGTACGCCGTGCACACCGAGGTCGGGCACCGCTGCATCGGCGCCCGGGTGAACGGCCGCCTGGTCGCGCTCGAACGCAAGCTCGAAAACGGCGAAGTCGTCGAGGTTTTCACGTCCAAGGCGCCCAACGCGGGGCCGTCGCGGGACTGGCAGCAGTTCGTGGTGTCCCCGCGCGCCAAGACGAAGATCCGCCAGTGGTTCGCCAAGGAGCGCCGCGAGGAGGCGCTCGAGGCCGGCAAGGACGCGATGGCGCGCGAGGTGCGCCGCGGCGGACTTCCGTTGCAGCGCTTGGTGAATGGCGAGTCGATGGCCGCGGTCGCCCGCGAGCTGCACTACGCCGATGTGTCCGCGCTCTACACCGCGATCGGTGAGGGGCACGTGTCGGCCCGCCACGTCGTGCAGCGGCTGCTGGCCGAGCTCGGCGGCATCGACCAGGCCGAGGAGGAACTCGCCGAGCGGTCCACGCCGACCACCATGCTGCGTCGCCCGCGCAGCAGCGACGACGTCGGCGTCTCCGTCCCCGGCGCCCCCGGCGTGCTGACCAAGCTGGCCAAGTGCTGCACGCCGGTGCCCGGCGACCAGATCATGGGGTTCGTCACCCGCGGCGGCGGGGTCAGCGTGCACCGCACAGACTGCACCAACGCCGCGTCGCTGCAGCAGCAGGCCGAGCGCATCATCGAGGTGCTCTGGGCGCCGTCGGCGTCCTCGGTGTTCCTGGTGGCCATCCAGGTCGAGGCGCTCGACCGGCACCGGTTGCTCTCGGACATCACCCGGGTGCTCGCCGACGAGAAGGTCAACATCCTGTCGGCGTCTGTCACCACCTCTGGCGACCGCGTGGCGATCAGCCGGTTCACCTTCGAAATGGGCGACCCCAAGCATTTGGGCCACCTGCTCAACGTCGTGCGCAACGTCGAGGGCGTGTACGACGTTTATCGCGTGACGTCAGCCGCTTAGCGGCGGCTGGCCGACCGCTTGCGCAGCGCCGGCAGATGTACAACCGTGGTGTGGGACTGTTGCTCGTCCTCCAGCACGATCACGCCCTCCGCGTCGCTGCCGACCGGTTTGGCCGCCCCCTCGAGCACCTCACCGACGACGCGAACCGCCTTGGGCAGCGCGGTGTTCGTCAACACCTTGAAGACCGGGACCGCCGCGATGAACAGCGCCAGCGGCGGCTCGACCAGGCCCAGCCCGGTGGCCACCACCAGGCCGCCGAAATAGCCGATCGACCTTGGCACGTCGACTTCGACTGTGCCCACCTGAACTTCCAACACGTTTTCCGGTGCACCGAACCGGATCTCCACGGCGCTACTGGTCGCCATCACACCCTCCTGGTACCGGGACTATCCCGGAAGCCCTGGAGTACCCGATGTGATCCCGTCTAGCCCACCTGCACCGAGGTGATCGTGACGGTGCTCGTGGGCATGCCCCTGGTGCGGTTGCCGGCCACGCCGACCTTGGCGATCTTGTCGAGCGTCGCCAGGCCGGCCTCGTCGACGGAACCGAACACCGTGGACGTCGGCTCGATCTCGGCGTCCCGGAACACCAGGAAGAACTGGCTTCCGTTGGTGTTGGGCCCGTTGGTGGCCAACGCCATAGTCCCCCGCGGATAGATCACGGTCGCCTTGAGCGCCGGGTCGTCGGCCTTGTACTGGTTGGTGGGGTACTCGTCGGCGAACTCGTAACCGGCGCCGCCGCCGCCGTCGGCATCGGGGCCGCCGAACAGCAGCGTCCCGCCCTCCGGCTCATCGATCATCCGCCCGCAGATCGTGTTGTCGTAAAACCCCTGCTTCGCCAGGCTGGTGAAACTGTTCACCGCGCAGGGGGATTCGTTATTGGCGAGCTGCACGCCGATGTCACCGAAGTTCGTCGAGATGACGGCGTGGATCGGGGCCGGCTCGGTGGACACCCGGCCGGACGGGGGCAGCGTGGCGGCCTTGCTGGCTGGATCGGGCGACGGCTGGTACTGGCAGTTCGCGCCGATATCGGGCGGCGGCGCGAACGCCGGCAGCGGCGGCACGCCCGCGGGGGTCGCGGAGGCGGGTCCGGGGGCCGACCCGGGCCGGGCGGGCACCCTGGCGCGGCTCGGGGTGGGCGACGCGTTGTTGGTCGAGCCGTGGCTCTGGGTCACCACCGCGCCAACCAGCACCACCGCCGCCAGCAGCTCCCCGGACAGCACGGCGCCCGGACCGACGCCGGGCGTTCCGCCGTTGCCGCCGTTCAAGCCGTCGGCCAACCTGGGCGCCAACTGCCAGTACCCGGCGTCGTCGGACGCGGCCGCCAAACAGGTCAAGCCGCCGCGGACCGGCAAGGTCCCGACCGACCCGGCCCAGGTGAGCGCGAGCATGGCGACCAGTCAGGGCAACATCGGGCTGATGCTGGCCAACAACGAATCGCCTTGCACGGTCAACAGTTTCGCCAGCCTCATCGGCCAGAAATACTTCGACGGCACCAAATGCCACCGGCTGACCACGTCGGACACGCTCGGCGTCCTGCAATGCGGCGACCCCAAGGGTGACGGCACCGGCGGCCCCGGCTACGAGTTCGCCAACGAGTACCCGACCGACCAGTACCCGCCCAACGACCCCAAGGCGCAGCAGCCGGTCGTCTATCCGCGCGGCACCCTGGCCATGGCCAACGCCGGACCCGGCACCAACGGCAGCCAGTTCTTCATGGTCTACAAGGACTCGCAGCTGCCGCCGCAGTACACCGTCTTCGGCACCATCCAGGCCGACGGGCTGGCCGTCCTGGACAAGATCGCCAAGGCGGGCGTCGCCGGCGGCGGCGAGGACGGGGCCCCGGCCAGCGAAGTCACCATCAAGTCGCTGCTGCTCGACTAGGCCCGGACCCCGCGCAACACCGGCGGCGGATTGGTGAGAATCGCCAGTCTCGCCTGATCCACCGTTTATGGTTCGTGGGGTGAATCTGGATCCGGAGTCATTCGGCCACTACCAGATCGTGGAGTTGTTGGGCCGCGGCGGCATGGGGCGCGTGTACCGCGCCTACGACGAAACCACGGATCGGGTGGTCGCCCTCAAGGTGCTCCCCCCGCATCTGGCCGAGGATCAGGACTTTCAGCAGCGTTTCCGCCGGGAGGCGCGCATCGCGGCGAGCCTCAACGACCCACACGTCGTGCCGATCCACGGCTATGGCGAGATCGATGGCCGGCTCTACGTCGACATGCGTCTGATCGAGGGCCGCGACCTGTCGCAGTACATCGCCGAATGCGGCGGGCGGCTGTCCCCCGAGCGCACGGTTTCGGTGATCGAACAAACCGCGGCCGCGCTGGACAGTGCCCACCGGGTGGGGCTGATCCACCGCGACATCAAGCCCACCAACATCCTGGTGACCAACGCGCAGAACTTCGTCTACCTGATCGATTTCGGCCTCGCCCGCGCACAGACCGACACCGCGCTGACCAACACCGGCGCCACGATGGGCACCGTGGCATACCTGGCGCCCGAAAGATTCAGGGGGACAACGGATCACCGCGCCGACGTGTACTCGTTGGCCTGCGTGCTATACGAGTGCCTCACCGGAAGCCGGCCCTTCCCCGGCGGCACCCTCGAGGAACAGCTCAACGCGCACGTGAACACGCCGCCGCCGCGGGCGTCCATCATGGCCCCCGACATACCGCCGGCCTTCGACGAGGTGATCGCGCGGGGAATGGCGAAGGACGTCAACGCCCGCTACCAGTCGGCGATGGAGCTCGCCGAGGCGGCCCGCGCGGCGCTCATCGGCGCCGCCGCTGCCCAGCCCGCCAACGCGATCAAGAAAGCGCTCGGCCGCGAGGGGATTTCGGTCGACAAGCTGAAGAC
>NZ_LZKK01000246.1 GCF_001672815.1 Mycobacterium sp. E796
GCCAAGCACGGCATCGCTCGGGTGCACGAAAACTATGCGGCGCTTATCGCCGACCCGGACGTGGATGCGGTCTACATCTTGGCGCCGACGGGTTTGCACGGCAGGTGGACCCGGGCTGCGCTTGATGCGGGCAAGCACGTGCTGTGCGAAAAGCCGTTCACTGCCAACGCCGCCGAGGCCCGCGAGATCGCCGAGTTAGCCGCGAAATCAGATCGTGTCGTCATGGAGGCGCTCCAGTACCGCTACCATCCGTTGACATCGCGCGTCGAGCAGATCATCGCTTCGGGGGAGCTGGGTAGATTGCAGCGAGTGGAGGTAGCGGTGTGCGTCATGCTGCCGAAGCGTTCAAATAGCAACATCTACGACTACTCCCTTGCCGGTGGCGCGCTGATGACCGACGGAAGCTATACGGTCGACATGCTCCGTACGTTCGGCGGTTCGACCCCGGAAGTCGTTTCGGCTCGTGCGAAACTGGGCGGTCCCGAAGTGGACCGGGCTATGACGGCCGAATTGCGGTTCGCCGGCGGGCACACGGGCCGCCTGCACTGCGCGCTGTGGTCGTCGGATCTTTTTCGAGCGAGCGCCAGGATCGTTGGCGATCGCGGCCGGCTGCATTGGCTCAGTCCGGCGGCACCTCAAGTTCTCCCTCGGCTCTCCATCCAATCAGCCGACAG
>NZ_LZKK01000247.1 GCF_001672815.1 Mycobacterium sp. E796
GCGTCCCGGCGGGCGCCGGGCCGCCGGCCGCCGCGGGCTGGGGTGCCGGCGCCTGTTGGGCGGCCGCGCGGCGGACCACGGCCTGGATCTGCTGGCGCACCACCGGATTCGACCGGAGGTCGCCCGCCTGGTTCAGCGGGATGTTGTTGGCCTTCAGGATCTGCAGGATCTCCATCACCGGACCCGCCTGCCCGCTGAGATCGTAGGTCCTGTTGTCTTCGCTCAGGGTGAACTGCGCGGGCACCAGCCCGTTGACCAAAGCGCTTCGCTCCCAGTCGATGCGGTATTCCTGGGTGGTCGGGTTGACCAGCACGACCACCTTGCGGGCGTTGAGGTTGCCGAGCCGGGTGAGGTGGGCGATGACCCGGTCCTCGCTGTCGAACGGCAGGAACCCGGGCCCGGCGATGTGCAGGTGCACCTTCACCACCTGCTGATTGTTGATCCACGTCCCGGTCTCGGTGAGCCCGGTGATCTGCGCGAGCGCCAGCACGCCGGTCTGTTCGAGCTCCGCGTTCTTGGCGGACGACTTCGCCCCGAAGTTGGCCAGCGCGATCGCGATCACCACGTCGGCGACGGTGATCAGCAGGCCGACGTAGAGCATCCAAGCCAGCAGGTCACCGAACCCCATGGTGAAGTAGACGACCAAAAAGATCGGCCCGACCAGGCCGCCGCACAGCAAAACGATCAACTGTGCCTTGAGGTAGCGCGCCAACACGTGTCTCTCCTCGTCTCGCTGGGAAGTCCGGGTCAGATTAACGCCGTCGCCGGCGGGACGCTCGCAAAGCGTGCTCGAGCGCCGATCACTCCTCGGCGGGTTCGGACGCCCCCGCCGGCGCGGGAGAATACGCCGGGGTGCCGGGTCGGGCCGCCGCGGCCGGCGCGGCGGATCCCGGCGTCGGCAAGCCCGCCAGGGGAGTGACCGCCGGGGCGGCCACGGGGGTTTCGCCGATGGCGAGGTCTTCGGCGGCGGCGGTCTCGACGGCACCACCGGACTCAGCCAACGCGCCGCTGCCACCGGCCGCGGGGACGGCGCCGAGGTTCTGGCCGGCGACCAGGCTGCCCGTGAGGCCGGCCCCGCCGGGACTGAAGGTTCCGCCGGTTCCGGCGGCCGCCGCGGCGGGGTCGGCGCCGACGCTGCTGATCAGCTGACCGGCCGCGCCGCTCCCCCCGGCACCGAACGCACCGGGTCCGACACCGGCGGCGGCCGCCGGGGACCCGCCGGCGCCGGTGGCGGCCTGGATGGCCACCCCCGCCGCCTGGGCGGGCGCACTGAGTGCGCTCGTAGCCCCTTGCTCGAGGGTCTGCAGCGGCGACGCGTTGCTGGCCTCGGCGAGCGCATATTGCACCCCGCCGCTGCTCATCAGGTCGACGAACTGCTGGTGGAACAGCGCCGCCTGGGCGCTGAGCGCCTGATAGACCTCCGCATGGGCGCCGAACAGCGCGGCTATGCTCGCCGACACCTCGTCGGCGCCGGCGGCCAGGACCCCCGACGTGGGGCCCGACGCGGCCACGTTGGCGGAGCTGATGGTCGAACCGATGTTCGCCAGGTCGGATGCCGCCGCGGCCAGGTATTCGGGCGTCGCGAAGACGAACGACATCCGAACCTCCAGGGCAGGCCGCTCAGCTAGGGCAATCGCCCGGTCATTAGACACGGACGGAATAGGCTGAATCTATAGTAACCCGCGCGGCCCGCCTCCAGTTTCGGCAATAGAGGGAGCCGGATGCGCGGGATTTACGGCAGTACGGCGCCGGCCGGGCCGTGCGCGCCCAACAACTTGCCGCCGGCGCCCCCGAAGCCGGCCGTCCCCGTGAATTGGGTGCCGTTGCCGCCGGCGCCGCCGTTGCCGATGTAGCCGGCGTTGCCGCCGTCTCCGCCGTTGCCGTCGAGGCCGGTGCCGGATCCGCCGTCGCCGCCGCTACCGATGACTCCGCCGCCACCGCCGTTGCCGCCCACGCCATGGGCGCCGGTGGCCGCGCCGGCGGCCCCGCCGTTGCCGATCAGAAAGCCACCGTTGCCGCCATATCCGCCGGAACCGAACGTGCCGGTGGCCACGCCGCCGTGGCCCCCGTTGCCGAAAATCCAGGCGTTGCCGCCGTTGCCGCCGAATCCCGTCCCGGACGATCCGCCTTGGCCGCCGGTGCCGAACAGCAGCCCGCCGTTCCCGCCGTAACCGCCCAGCCCGTCGAGCCCGCCGCCGCCACCCAGGTAGGCGCCGGCCGCCCCGCCGGCGCCGCCATCGCCGAACAGCCCGGCGTAACCACCGAAACCACCGAAGCCGCCATCGAGTTGGTTCGCCACGTTCAATCCCTGGCTGATGCCGCCGTTTCCGCCGGCCCCGCCGACTCCGAACAACAGCCCACCGAAGCCGCCCTGCCCGCCGTCGCCGCCGGACCCGCCGTTGGGCCCCGGGCTACCGGTGTTGCCTACCCCGCCGTCGCCGCCGTTCCCGCCGTGACCACCGGCGCCGAGCAGCCCGGCCATGCCGCCGATACCGCCGTCGCCGCCATCCCCGCCGGTTGCGCTGACCCCCGATTGGAATGCGCTGCCGCCACGTCCGGCGTCTCCGCCGTTTCCGGCGATGCCACCGAACAGTCCCGCGCGGCCGCCGGCGCCGCCATTGCCGCCGTGACCGCCGCCTCCAGACGAAAACCCGTTGCCGCCGGCCCCGCCGGGCGCACCGGCCCCCCCGTTGCCGTACAGCCACCCGCCGTGCCCGCCGGCGCCGCCATTGGTGCCGGCCGCATTGCCGAAAAGCTGCGCGAAACCGGCCCCACCGGCCCCGCCGTTGCCGATCAGTCCCGCGGGTCCACCGTTGCCGCCGTTCATTCCGGCGACGGTGCCGGCACCGCCGTTACCGCCGTTGCCGAGGATCCACCCACCGGGCGCGCCGTTTTGGCCCGGGCCGCCGTTGGCGCCGTCGCCGATGAGCGGGCGATTGGTCAGCGCCTCGCTGGGCGCGTTGATGATGCCGAGCACATCCTGTTCCAGCGTCTGCAGGGGCGAGGCGTTCGCGGCCTCCGCCAGGGCGTATTGAGTTGCGCCGCCCGTGATCAGCTGCACGAACCGCTGATGGAAGGACGCCGCTTGGGCGCTGATGGCCTGATAGGCCTGGGCGTGCGCGCCGAAGAGGGCGGCGATTTCCGCCGAGACCGCGTCGGCACCGGCCGCCAGCACGTGCGACGTCGGGGCCCACGCGGTGGCGTTGGCCGCACCGATCGTCGAGCCGATGTTCGCCAGATCTTTCGCCGCCGCCGCGACGTACTCGGGCGCCGCAACCACGAACGACACTTTCAACCTCCACGAACGGCCACTGCGGTCACAAAAGCCCGGTTATTGAACAAGGACTCAACAGACGCCGATGGTAACGCGATCCGAGGCGTTGCCGTGACCCGAACGCACGAAACCCGGGCGTCCCGCGAGGGAGCCCGGGCTTCGCGCGAGCGAGATTTACTTGATGATCTTGACGACCCGGCCGGCGCCGACGGTGCGGCCGCCCTCGCGGATCGCGAACCGCAGGCCCTCGTCCATGGCGACGGGCTGGATCAGCTTCACCGAGATGTTGGTGTTGTCACCGGGCATCACCATCTCGGTGCCCTCCGGCAGCGTCACCACACCGGTCACGTCGGTGGTGCGGAAGTAGAACTGCGGACGGTAGTTGTTGAAGAACGGCGTGTGCCGGCCGCCCTCGTCCTTGGACAGGATGTAGACCTGGCCCTCGAACTCGGTGTGCGGCGTGGTGGTGCCCGGCTTGGTCACGACCTGGCCGCGCTCGACGTCCTCGCGCTTGATGCCACGCAGCAGCAGCCCGACGTTGTCGCCGGCCTGGCCCTGGTCGAGCAGCTTGCGGAACATCTCCACACCGGTGACGGTCGTCTTGGTGCTGGTCGGGCGGATGCCGACGATCTCGACTTCCTCGTTCACGTTGATGACGCCGCGCTCCACACGACCGGTCACCACGGTGCCGCGGCCGGTGATGGTGAAGACGTCTTCGACGGGCATCAGGAACGGCTTGTCGGTCTCGCGGACCGGGTCCGGAATCGACTCGTCGACCGCGTCCATCAGCTCCTCGACGGACTTCACCCATTCGGCGTCGCCCTCGAGCGCCTTGAGCGCGGACACCCGCACCACGGGGGCGTCCTCGTCGAACTCCTGGGCGGCCAGCAGCTCGCGGACCTCCAGCTCGACGAGCTCGAGCAGCTCCTCGTCGTCGACGGCGTCGGCCTTGTTCAGCGCGACCAGGATGTAGGGCACGCCGACCTGACGGGCGAGCAGCACGTGCTCACGCGTCTGCGGCATCGGGCCGTCGGTCGCGGCGACCACCAGGATCGCGCCGTCCATCTGGGCGGCGCCGGTGATCATGTTCTTGATGTAGTCGGCGTGGCCCGGGGCGTCGACGTGCGCGTAGTGACGCTTCTCGGTCTGGTACTCGACGTGGGAGATGTTGATGGTGATACCGCGCTGACGCTCCTCGGGCGCGTTGTCGATCTGGTCGAAGGCGCGCGATTCGTTCAGGGTGGGGTATTTGTCATGCAAGACCTTGGTGATGGCCGCGGTCAGCGTGGTCTTGCCGTGGTCAACGTGACCAATGGTCCCGATGTTGACGTGGGGCTTCGTCCGCTCGAACTTCGCCTTCGCCACTGTTATGTCCTCCGACTTGTTGGTGCTTTGTTAAGCAGTGTTGATTATTTGGGTTTCGGCCGCGGTGTTAACCTGGCCAGCTTACTCGTGCGCTAAAGCTGATTGCTCGGCTCCTTACTCGTGAGCTTCGCTCACTCGCCGTCGCCTTCGCGAACTCACTGGCCCGTCGCCTTCGCGATGATCTCCTTCGACACGTTGGCCGGTACTTCGGCGTACGAGTCGAACACCATGGAGTAGTTCGCCCGGCCCTGAGTCTTGGACCGCAGGTCGCCGACGTAGCCGAACATCTCCGACAGCGGCACGTGCGCCCTGACGACGCGCGCGCCCGCCCGCTCCTCCATGGCCTGGATCTGGCCACGGCGGGAGTTCAGGTCGCCGATCACGTCGCCCATGTAGTCCTCGGGCGTGGTGACCTCGACGGCCATGATCGGTTCCAGAATCACCGGCTGGGCTTGCGCGGCAGCCTTTTTCAGCACCTGCGAGCCGGCGATCTTGAACGCCATTTCCGACGAGTCGACCTCGTGGAAGGCGCCGTCAAGCAGGGTGACCTTCAGGTTCACCAGCGGGTAGCCGGCCAGCACGCCGTACTGCATGGCGTCCTGCGCGCCGGCGTCCACCGACGGGATGTACTCGCGCGGGATGCGCCCACCGGTGACCTTGTTCTCGAACTCGTAGGTGGCGCCGTCTTCGCCGTGGAACGGTTCGAGGTTGATCAGCACCTTCGCGAACTGGCCCGAGCCGCCGGTCTGCTTCTTGTGGGTGTACTCGACCTTCTCCGCCACGCGACGGATGGTCTCCTTGTACGCCACCTGGGGCTTGCCGACGTTGGCCTCGACCTTGAACTCGCGGCGCATGCGGTCCACGAGGATGTCCAGGTGCAGCTCGCCCATGCCGCCGATCACGGTCTGGCCGGTCTCGACGTCCTGGTGCACCTTGAAGGTGGGGTCCTCCTCGGCGAGCTTCTGGATCGACAGGGAGAGCTTCTCCTGGTCGCTCTTGGTCTTGGGCTCGATGGCCACCTCGATCACCGGGTCGGGGAAGGTCATCGACTCCAGCACGATCTGGTGGTTCGGGTCGCTCAGGGTATCGCCGGTGGTGGTGTCCTTCAGCCCGATCACGGCATAGATGTGGCCGGCCGAGGCGGTCTCCACCGGGTTCTCCTTGTTGGAGTGCATCTGGAACAGCTTGCCCAGCCGCTCCTTCTTGCCCTTGGTGGCGTTGATGACCTGGCTGCCGGAATCGACCTTGCCCGAGTACACCCGGACGTAGGTCAGCTTGCCGAAGAACGGGTGCGTGGCGACCTTGAACGCCAGCGCCGAGAAGGGCTCGTCGGTCGACGGCCTGCGCACGACCTCCTCGTCCTCGTTGCCCGGCGCGTGCCCGACGGCCGGCGGCACGTCCAGCGGCGAGGGCAGGTAGTCGATCACGGCGTCGAGCATGGGCTGCACGCCCTTGTTCTTGAACGCGCTGCCGCACAGCACCAGGTAGGCCTCGGAGCTGATCGTGAGCTTGCGCAGCGCGGCCTTGATCTCCGCGACCGACAGCTCCTCGCCGCCGAGGTACTTCTCCAGCAGCGCCTCGTCGGTCTCGGCGACCGCCTCGAGCAGCTTGGTGCGGTACTCGTCGGCCTTCTCCGCCAACTCGGCCGGGATGTCGATGGTGTCGTAGGTCTCGCCGAGCTTGGTCTCGCCGCGCCACACCTTGGCCTTCATCTCGACCAGGTCGACGACGCCCTCGAAGTCACCCTCCGAGCCGACGGGCAGCTGGATGGGAATGACGTTGGCGCCCAGCCGCTCCTCCATGGTGCGCACGGAGAAGTAGAAGTCGGCGCCGATCTTGTCCATCTTGTTGACGAAGCAGATGCGCGGGACGTCGTACTTGTCGGCCTGCCGCCAGACCTGCTCGGACTGCGGCTCGACGCCCTCCTTGCCGTCGAAGACGGCGACGGCACCGTCGAGCACGCGCAGGCTGCGCTCCACCTCAACGGTGAAATCGACGTGGCCGGGCGTGTCGATGATGTTGATCTGGTTGCCGTTCCAGAAGCAGGTGGTGGCCGCGGAGGTGATGGTGATCCCCCGCTCCTGCTCCTGCTCCATCCAGTCCATGGTGGCGGCGCCGTCGTGCACCTCACCGATCTTGTAGCTGATGCCGGTGTAGTAGAGGATGCGCTCCGTCGTCGTCGTCTTGCCGGCGTCGATGTGCGCCATGATGCCGATGTTGCGGACCTTGGTGAGGTCGGTCAGCACGTCCTTCTGTGCCACAGAAGTCTTCCCACTCTTTCGATTGCTCGGTTGCTGTCTAGTTGCGCCCGGCGACTCTGCCGAATGTCGCCTCTACCAGCGATAGTGCGCGAAGGCGCGGTTGGCCTCGGCCATCTTGTGGGTGTCCTCACGCCGCTTGACGGAGGCCCCGAGGCCGTTGCTGGCATCCAGGAGTTCGTTTGCCAGCCGCTCGATCATGGTCTTCTCCCGGCGTTGCCGCGAGAAGCTGACAAGCCAGCGCAGCGCCAGCGTGGTGGACCGGTCGGGACGCACCTCGACGGGCACCTGGTAGGTCGCACCACCGACGCGGCGGCTGCGCACCTCCAGGGCGGGCTTGACGTTGTCGAGAGCACGCTTGAGCGTGATCACGGGGTCGGTGCCTGTCTTTTCCCGCGCTTGCTCGAGCGCTCCATAAACAATGCGCTCGGCGAGCGATTTCTTCCCCTTGAGCAGAACTTTGTTGACCAGCTGGGTGACCAGCTGCGACCCGTAGACCGGGTCGTTGACCAACGGACGCTTGGGCGCGGGCCCCTTGCGCGGCATCAGCTCTTCTCCTTCTTGGCGCCGTAGCGGCTACGAGCCTGCTTGCGGTTCTTGACGCCCTGGGTGTCGAGCGAACCGCGGATTATCTTGTACCGGACACCCGGCAGGTCCTTAACCCGGCCACCACGCACCAGCACCATGGAGTGCTCCTGCAGGTTGTGGCCCTCGCCGGGGATGTACGCCGTGACCTCGACCTGACTCGTCAGCTTGACGCGCGCAACCTTCCGAAGCGCCGAGTTCGGCTTCTTCGGGGTGGTGGTGTACACGCGGGTGCATACGCCACGGCGCTGCGGGCTGCCCTTCAGAGCCGCGGTCTTGACCTTTCCGATCTTGTCCCGACGACCCTTGCGGACCAGCTGCTGAATGGTTGGCATCTAGGAGGCTTTCTGTGTTGAAGTGTGCGTTCTGGCTCAGCTATTAAGTCTGTGTACTGCAGTTTTCCCCCGCCTCGGACTAACTCGTGTACCCCGCGGCCGGGTGTGTCGCAAGCGCTCAGCACGGAGTTCGATCCGATGCGTAGTGGACATGCGAATTAGCCCGGCATCCACTTCCTTACGTCAGGCGCCGTAAGCCGCCAGGCACGAGCTACCACAATACCCGCCGCCGGTCTCGCAGGTCAAAGCGGCTTAATCCGGTGCGGCCCGCTGGTGCGCGGAGCGCCTTTCCAGCCCCTCCAAACCCCGAGCCAGCCGCAACACCATGTCGGAGAACAGGGCGTCGGTGTCGATGTCGTCCATGACGCCGGTCATTTCCAGCAACACGAAGCCATGCATCGCGGACCAGAACTCCAGCGCGGCGTGGAACGCCTCGACGCCGTCCAGACCATAGGACGCCAGCACGGCGATCACCGGCGCGGCCGCGCCCCTGGTGGCGGCCGCGTACTCGGGGTCGTCGCCGCCGAGCGGCATCCGGGTGAAAGCCGAGTACCGACCGGGATGGTGATGCGCGTAGCTGCGGTAGGCGGCGGCCATGACGAGCACCGCGTCGTCGCGGGCGCGCCCCTCCCCGACCCGGTTCAGCATCGTGATGATGTCGTCGATGACCCGGATCCGCACCGCCCGGCGCAGGTCCTCCAGGCTGTCCACGTGGTTGTACAGCGACGGCCCCTTGGTGCCCAGCTGCGTGGCCAGCGCGTTGATGGTCAGCGAGTCCCAGCCCTCCCGGTCCAGGAAGGTCAGCGCGCCGTCGACGATGCCGTCGCGGCTCAGTTTGGCCGGGCGGGACCCCGACTTCCCGGCGCGCTGGCGCCCAGCCGCCGATGGCGGTTCCGGAGCTGCCATGCGATCGCCCTTCGATTGATCCCGGGTGGGTTAACTAATGACTCTAGTTGACGGCGGCCGGGAAACTCGTAGGCTCATTCGAGCGGATTCACCCGTGTTAAGAGGGGGCGTGCAGTGAACTGGACAACCGTCGCCGGGCCGCTGGTCACCTGCGCCGTCATCGTCGCCGTCCCCGCGCCGGCCGCGGACGCCAAGAACGGCGACACGCACATCACCGGGCAGGGCGTCGACCAGACGCTGGACTGCAACGACGCCACCCTGATCGTCAACGGCACCGGGAACACCGTCAACGCCAAGGGAAACTGCTGGGCCGTCACCGTGATGGGGTCGGGCAACACCGTCATCGCGGACTCGGTCACCCACGACATCACCGTGTACGGCTACGACGAGACCGTCTTCTACCACGGCGGCACGCCTATCCTGTGGGATCGCGGGCGCGAACTTGGCATGACCAACCGGCTCCAGCAGGTGCCGGGCTGAGGCACGGCACGGCACCTTCAACTCCGGAATCGAGGATCAATGCGTGACCACACCACCGACCGCTCGTCCAGGCTGGCCGCGCTCGCCCTCGCGCCGGCCGCCGCGGCCTTAGTGCTGGCGGGCTGCAGCTCGACGGCCAATCCGCCCGGCGGCACCACAGCGACCACGACGAAGAGCACCGCCACCACGACGAGCGGCGCCGCGGCGCCGACGAGCTCGGGTGGGGCGAGCACGACCGCCTCCGTCGAGATCGGGAACTCGTTGAACTACGGGTCGATGGGGACGACGGCCACGCTTGATTGCGCGAACGGCAAGTCGCTCAACGTCGGTGGCTCTAACAACACGCTGACCGTCACCGGCACCTGTGTGACGGTGACCATCGGCGGTGCCAACAACAAGATCACGATCGACAAGGTCGACACGCGCATCAGCGTGGTGGGGTTGAACAACACCGTCACCTACAAGGACGGCGAGCCGAAGGTCGACAACCTCGGCTCGGGCAACACCATCAGCAAGGGCTAAGGCTGCCAGGCTAATTGGCCGCCGCGCCGTGGCGCCCGGCCCCCGCGGCGAACCTCCCGGCCCCTTCCGCCGCCTCCGCGGCGACGCGCGCGATGCTGGCGAATTCGAAATCGATCGCCTCCGATTCCGGCCTGCCCCACTGCGCCAGCGCCGAGAGCCGATCCGACCGCAGGCACTGTTGCGGCAGGGCCGCGAGCTCTGCCGCCAGTTCCTCGGCCGCTTGGCGCGCTTGGCCTTTGGGCACGACGCGGTTGGCCAGCCCCATGGCCAGCGCCTCGTCGGCCCGGACGCCGCGGCCGGTGAGGATCATGTCCATGGCGCGGCTCTGCCCGATGAGCCGGGGCAGCCGCACGGTGCCGCCGTCGATCAGCGGGACTCCCCAGCGCCGGCAGAACACGCCGAACACGGCGTCCTCCTCGGCGACCCGCAGGTCGCACCACAGGGCCAGCTCCAGGCCGCCGGCGACGGCGTAGCCGCTCACCGCGGCGATCACCGGCTTGGACAGCACCATCCGCGTCGGCCCCATCGGCCCGGGGCCGGTGCGGTGCACCTCGTTGGCGTCGGACGTGCCGAAGGACTTCAAATCGGCTCCGGCGCAAAAGGTTCCGCCGTCTCCCCACAGCACGGCCACCGATGCGGTGTCATCGCGGTCGAACTCCTCGAACGCCGCGTAGAGCGCGGCCGCGGTGGGGCCGTTGACGGCGTTGCGCGCCGCCGGCCGATCGAGGATGACCGTGGTCACCGGACCGTTTCGCTCGATACGCACCGGGTCGCTCATTTTGCCTCCACTAGTCGGGGTAGGTTGCGTCGCTGCGCCAGCTCGGTGGCGAAGTCGTGGTAAGCGTCGCGCAGCCGGTCGCCGGGCCAATCGGCGGGCAGCAGATCGGCCGGCAACATCGGATCGGTGAGCAGGTGGCGCACGATCGCCGCTGCGGCGACGAACCGGCCGGGAATGTCCGACGCTGCCGCCATCTCGCCGAGCAGCCGGCGGCCGGTCTCGGCCCAACCGGGCAGGTCCCACAGCTCGCCGGCCAGCTCTGCGGGCGCGTCGTCACGCGCCCTGAGCGTCCGCACCCGACCCGCGACATCCGGGTCCAGCTCCGAGGCCAGGTTGTCGGGCCGCATCCAGACGCCTTCGCGGAGCTCGCCAAAGCGGTTGTCGTGCATGGCGGTTCGCAACGCCGCGCGGGTGCGGGCGTCGCCGCCCACGCTGGTCACGATCAGCACCAGCCAGTCCCCGCGCCACGGTCGGGTTTGGGGGCGCATGGCATCGTCCTGCCGGCGTTGGCGCGCCAGCAATCGATCGGAGAGCCTGTAGCCGTCGGCGGACCGGATCAGGTCGCCCGCGCCGACCATGCGGGTCAGCGCCACCCGAAGCGCGGTCTCCTTGATGCCGAAATCGGCAGTGAGGCCGATCAATTCGCCGGCCGTGGCGCACGCGGGGTGGGCGCCGAGCAGCACGCTGAGCACCACCGACCGGGCCGTCATGTCCGGCATGGCCTACACCTGTGACGCTTTCCGGCCGTGGTCGCCGAAGGGCTCGTCGCGATGCCGGACGGCTTCCCGGAAGCCGTGCTCGACCGCGTCGGCCACGAAGGCGTGCCCCTCGGGGGTGTGCCGCGCGACACCGTCGAACACCGTGCTGACCATCCTGCTGGTGGCCACTCCCTGTTGCAGCAGAGCCGAATTGAGCGCGAGCTTGACCATGATCAACTGGTTGACCGGCACGGCGGCGATCCTTTCGACCAGCCGCTCGGTCCGCTCGTCGAGGTCCTCGGGGTCCGGCGCCTCCACCGCCAGGCCCCATTCGGCGGCCTGCGCGCCGGTGATGCAATCGCCGGTGAGCAGCAGGCGTTTCGCGCGCTGGTCGCCGAGCCGGTGGGCCCACAGCCCAGCCGCCGGGACGCCCCACACCCGGGTCGGCGGGTAACCGATCTTGGCGTCGGCGGCGGCGATCACCTGGTCGGCGTGCAACGCGATGTCGGTGCCGCCGGCCACGCAGTACCCGTGAATCTTGACCACCGTCGGCTTGTCGGCGTGCATCAGGCTGGAGAACCCCCGCACGAAGCGGCTCATCATCTGGTAGTCGACCATCGGGTCCCACGGCTGATTCGGCAGGTGGTTGACGGCCTGAGTCTTGCCGTCCAGCACGGTGCCCTGATAGGCGCCGGTCCCCCCGGCCGACCCGGTGCGATCGGCGTAGGCGGACAGGTCGAAGCCCGCGCAGAAGCCCTCGCCGCGCCCCGACACGAGGATGACGTGGACGCTTGGGTCGAGGTCGGCGCGCTCCACCAACGCCGAGAGCTCCAGCGGGGTGTCCGCGACGATCGCGTTGCCCTTCTCCGGCCGGTTGAAGGTGATGCGCGCAACCCGATCGGTGACCTCGTAGGTCATCGTCTTCAGGTTGTCGAAGTCCACCGGCCTGATCGCGTGGGTCACCCCTTGACCAACGCTCGCTCGAGAATCGGTGCGAGGTCGAGGCCCGTGGGCATCGTGCCGAATGCGCCGCCCCACCGGCCGTCGAGCCGGGTGGCCAGGAATGCCTCGGCGACGGCGGGGTGGCCGTGGCGCACCAGCAGCGAGCCCTGCAGCGCCAGGCAGATGTCCTCGGCGACCTTCCGGGCGCGGTAGGCGATGTTGTCCAGGTCGGCCAGGTGCTGCCGCAGCTTTTCGACGTGGCCGTCCAGCCGGCGATCCTGACCCGCGGTTTTGCCCAGCTCGCCGAACAGCACCTCGACGCACTCGGGGCGAGTTGCCATGGCGCGCAACGTATCCAGCGCACTGACGTTGCCCGAGCCCTCCCAGATGCCCATGAGCGGCGCCTCGCGGAACAGTCGCGGCATGCCGGAGTCCTCGACGTAGCCGTTGCCGCCCAGGCATTCCAGCGCCTCGGCGGCGTGCGGGGTGGCGCGCTTGCACACCCAGTACTTGCTGGCGGCCAGGCCGATCCGGCGCAGCAGGGCCTCCGTCGCGTCGCCCCGGATCGCGTTGTCGGTGGCACCGGCCATCCGCATCGCGACGATCGTGGCGGCCTCGGCCTCGACGGCCAGGTCGGCCAGCACGTTGCGCATCAGCGGCTGGTCGATCAGGTAGGCGCCGAACGCCTTTCGGTGCTGGGCGTGGTGGATGGCGCGGGTGAGGCCGGTGCGCATGCTGGTGGCAGAGCCGAGCGTGCAGTCCAGCCGGGTGAGGTTGACCATCTCGATGATGGTGGGGACGCCGCGGCCCTCTTCACCCACCAGCCACGCGACGGCGCCGTCGTACTCCACCTCGCTTGAGGCGTTGGCATGGTTGCCGAGCTTGTCCTTGAGCCGTTGCAGGAACATCCGATTGCGGGTGCCGTCGGGCAGGATCCGCGGCAGCAGGAAGCAGGAAAGCCCGCCCGGCGCCTGCGCCAGCACCAGAAAGATGTCGCACATGGGCGCCGAGGTGAACCACTTGTGGCCGGTCAGGCTGTAGCTGCCGTCACCGTTCGGCGTCGCCTGGGTGGTGCCCGCGCGCACGTCGGAGCCGCCCTGCTTCTCGGTCATCGACATGCCCGCGGTGATGCCGGCCTTCGTGGTGGCCAGTTTCAACTCGGGGTCGTACTCGCGGCTGGTCAGCAGCGGCTCGTAAATCGCCGCCAGTTCGGGGTTGTAGCGCAGGGCCGGGACGACGGCGTACGTCATCGAGACGGGGCAGGTGTGTCCGGGCTCGACGTTCCAAACCGACATCTTCGCGGCGCGCACCACGTGCGCGCCCGGGCGCGCGTGCGCCCAGGGCGCCGCGTGGATGCCGTGGCCGATCGCCGCGCGCATCAGCTCGTGATAGGCCGGGTCGTACTCGATCTCGTCGATGCGGTGCCCGTACTGATCGTGGGTGTGCAGCACCGGCCGGTTGCGGTCGGCGAGCTCGCCCCACCGCTGCGCCTCGCGGCTGCCGGCGAGCGCCCCGAGCTCGTTCACCTCTTCGGCGCCCCACTGCCCGCCCTCGCGGATCAAGGCCTCGACGAGAACGGCGGACGTGGCCGGGTTGTAGTTCTCCAGGGGCGGAACCTGGTTGGTCACGACATGGGTATCAGGCATGGGTTCATGTTACATTTTTCCGACAGTCGCACAAGAGCTGTAATGATCAGCGCGGGTGCGCCGCGAAGAATTGCCAAAGCGTCTGGGTCGCGAACGGCGGCCACTCGTGGCCGCCGCCGTCGACGGTGACGAGGACGACGCCGCGGTTGTCCGCGCACGCCGCCGCCGAGGTGGTGACGGGGCCGCTGGTGGTCGCGGTCGCGGCGCCGCATTGGTCGAGGTTGCGCCAGAACGCATTGACGTCGGGCACCGACGGGCCGTTGATGACGCTGAAGCCCTGCCCGCCGGCGTACGGGACGAGCCGATCGGCGGTGCCGTGAATGTGCACGACCGATGTCGGGCGCGGGCTGCGGCACGCGTTCAGCTGGGTGCCGGCAACCGGGCCGATCGCCGCGAAGATGTCGGTGGTGCACGCCAGCGTGAAGGACATGATGGCGCCGTTGCTCATGCCGGTGGCGTAGACCTTGGCGTGGTCGATGCCGACGTTGCGGGCGATGTCGGCGACGGCCGCGCTGATGAAGGCGACGTCGTCGACGCCCTCCCGTCCCGGCCGGCCGCAGCAACCCTCCCCGTCGACGTTCCAGGCCCGGTCCAACCCATCCGGATAGGCGACGACGAATTTGGCCGAATCGGCCAAACGGTCCCAGTCGTAACCTCTTTCGGCTTGCGCGGCGCTGCCGGAATAGCCGTGCATGACGACCACCAGTGCGGCCGACGCGGGCGCTTCCGCGGGCTTGTAGAGCCGATAGTCGCGATCGTGGCCGCCGACGTTGAGGTGGTGCAGGCTGGTGCCGGTGACGAAGCCCGACGGAAGTTCGCGCCACGGCGCGCAGCCGGCGACCAGCAGGACCACTCCGAGAAGCGCCGCGAGCCGACCGAGCATGGGCCCGCGGATCAGCCGCCGGTGTTTTCCCGCAGGAACGCGATGTCGTCCTTGCGGCCCTCGTCGGCGGTCTCGCAGATCACCGGCGCGTCGGCGGCCTTGACCACCGCGACCAGCAGGTCGGGGTCGATCTGACCGGTGCCGAAGTTGGCGTGCCGGTCGGCGCCCGAGCCCGCGGCGTCGCGCGAGTCGTTGCAGTGCACCAGGTCGATGCGGCCCGTCAGGGCCTTGATCCGGTCGACCGCGTCGATCAGCTCCTCACCCGCGGCCCACGCGTGGCAGGTGTCCAGGCAGAAGCCGATTCCCTTGTCCCCGATGTGATCCCAGAGCCTGCCGATGGTGTCGAAATAACGGGCCATGGCGTGGTCGCCGCCCGCCGTGTTCTCCAGGTACACCTGCACATCGGATTCGAGGTAGTCCAGCGCCTTGACCCACCGCTCGAATCCGGCCTCCATGTCGTCGTCGTCGGCGTGGCCGCCGTGCACGATCACCGCCGTGGCGCCGATCTCCGCGGCGGCGTCGCAGGTGTCCTGCAGGATCTTGCGCGACGGGATGCGGATGCGGTTGTTGGCCGAGGCCACGTTGATGAGGTACGGCGCGTGGACGTACAGCGGGATGGTCGACGCCTTCAGCGCCTCCGCGTCGTCGCGCGGTTTGGGCTTCTTCCAGCTCTGCGGGTTGCCCAGGAAGAACTGCACCGCGTCGGCGCCGTCGGCCTGCGCGGCGGCCAGGGGATCGTCGGAGTGGACGTGCGAACCGATGAGCACGGTGGCCAGTGTAGTAAGCGCAGCCGACGCGAGCGTCACGCCAGCGTGACATTGGGACGCCAGAGCCACGCTGGCGTGACACTCGGCGGGTACGAAAAAGCCCCGGGCCGAAACCCGGGGCTTTTTCTGTGTGGACTAGCGGTAATCGGAGTACCCGTAGTCGTCCAGCGGAACCGCGGCTCCGGTGGCCTGGCCGAAGTCCGGGCTGTAGTAGTGATCCTCGTAGGACGGGATCGTGTACGCCGCGGCGCGGGCCTCCTCGGTCGGCTGGACCTGGATGTTGCGGTACCGGTTGATGCCGGTACCGGCCGGGATCAGCTTTCCGATGATCACGTTCTCCTTCAGACCGTTGAGCTTGTCGCTGCGGCAGTTGATCGCCGCATCGGTCAGCACTCGCGTGGTCTCCTGGAACGACGCCGCGGACAGCCACGAGTCGGTGGCCAACGACGCCTTCGTGATACCCATCAGCACCGGACGGCCGGCGGCGGGCTCGCCGCCCTCGGCCACCACCCGGCGGTTCTCCGCCTCGAACTCCGCGCGGTCGATCAGCGAGCCGGGCAGGAACTCCGTCGAGCCCGAGTCGATGATGGTGACGCGGCGCAGCATCTGGCGAACGATCACCTCGATGTGCTTGTCGTGGATGGACACACCCTGGGCGCGGTAGACCTCCTGGACCTCGCGGACCAGGTGGATCTGCACCTCGCGCGGGCCCTGCACGCGCAGCACCTCGTGCGGGTCGGCCGAGCCTTCCATCAGCTGCTGGCCCACCTCGACGTGGTCGCCGTCGGACAGCACTCCCTCGGACCCGTCCTCGTGCTTGTACACACGCAGCCGCTGCCGCTTGGAGAGCTTGTCGTAGACGACCTCCTCGCCGCCGTCGTCGGGAACGATGGTGATCTTGTAGAACCGCTCACCGTCCTCCAGGCGAACGCGCCCGGTGACGTCGGCGATCGGCGCCTTGCCGCGCGGCACGCGAGCCTCGAACAGCTCCTGAACCCGGGGCAGACCGCCGGTGATGTCCTCACCGACACCACCCTGGTGGAAGGTCCGCATCGTCAGCTGGGTGCCGGGCTCACCGATGGACTGCGCCGCGACGATGCCGACGGCCTCGCCGATGTCGACCAGCTTGCCGGTGGCCATCGAGCGCCCGTAGCACGTCGCGCAGACGCCGGTGCCGGTGGTGCAGGTGAGCACCGAGCGCACCTTGACCTGCGTGATGCCGGCCGCCAGCAGCGCGTCGATCTCCGGGTCACCCAGGTCCTCGCCACGCGCGACGACGACGTTGCCCTTCTCGTCGACCGCGTCGGTGCCCAAAGTCCGCGCGTACGCCGAGGTTTCGATGTACGGGTCGCGGATCAGCGTGCCGTCGGGCTGGCGCTCGGCCAGCTCCACGACGATGCCGCGCTCGGTCTCGCAGTCGTGCTCGCGGACGATGACGTCCTGGCTCACGTCCACCAGACGACGGGTCAGGTACCCGGAGTCGGCGGTACGCAACGCGGTGTCCGCCAAGCCCTTTCGAGCGCCGTGCGTGTTGATGAAGTACTCAAGCACCGTCAGGCCCTCGCGGAACGACGACTTGACCGGACGCGGGATGAACTCACCCTTCGGGTTGGTCACCAGGCCCTTCATGCCGGCCAGCGTTCGGGTCTGGGTGAAGTTACCCGTGGCACCCGAGTCGACGATCGTGATGATCGGGTTGTCGGCCGGGTAGTGCTCGCGCAGCGCCTGACCGACCTCGTCGGTGGCTTCCTTCCAGATCTCCACCAGCGCCTCGTTGCGCTCGTCGTGGTTCAAAGCGCCACGCTGGAACTGCTTTTCGACCTTTTCGGCGCGCTCCTCGTAATGGTCGAGGATCTCCTTCTTGCGCGGCGGGACCAGCACGTCGGCCATCGAGACCGTGACGCCGCTGCGGGTCGCCCAGTAGAAACCGGCGTCCTTGAGCTTGTCCACGGTCTGCGCGACCACGATCATCGGGTAGCGCTCGGCCAGGTCGTTGATGATCGCGGCCTGCACCTTCTTGTGCATCTGCTTGTTCACGAACGGGTAGGCCACCGGCAGCAGCTCGTTGAACAGCACCCGGCCCAGCGTGGTCTCGGCCATCCAGGAGTCGCCCGGCTGCCAGCCGTTGGGGAACAGCTCCGCCTCGATCTCGGCGGGCGGGCGCAGCTGGGTCAGCCGCACCTTGATCTTGGCCCGCACCGACAGCACACCGCGGTCCGACGCCATGATCGCCTCGGCGGGCGAGGAGTACACCCCGACCTCCGGCTGGTCCTTGGCGGCCGGTGAGTATTCGCCGGTGTCGCCGTCGACCTCGGTGGTCAGGTAGTACAGCCCGGTCACCATGTCCAGTCGGGGCATGGCCAACGGGCGGCCGGACGCCGGCGACAGGATGTTGTTCGACGACAGCATCAGGATGCGGGCCTCGGCCTGCGCCTCGGCGCTCAACGGCAGGTGCACCGCCATCTGGTCACCGTCGAAGTCGGCGTTGAAGGCCTCACACACCAGCGGGTGCAGCTGAATCGCCTTGCCCTCCACCAGCATCGGCTCGAAGGCCTGGATGCCCAGCCGGTGCAGCGTCGGCGCGCGGTTCAGCAGCACCGGGTGCTCGGCGATGACCTCTTCGAGCACGTCCCACACCTGGGGACGCTGCCGCTCGACCATCCGCTTGGCGCTCTTGATGTTCTGCGCGTGGTTGAGGTCGACGAGCCGCTTCATCACGAACGGCTTGAACAGCTCCAGCGCCATCAGCTTGGGCAGGCCGCACTGGTGCAGCTTGAGCTGCGGGCCGACCACAATGACCGAACGGCCGGAGTAGTCAACACGCTTGCCGAGCAGGTTCTGGCGGAACCGGCCCTGCTTGCCCTTCAGCAGATCCGACAGCGACTTCAGCGGGCGGTTGCCCGGCCCGGTGACCGGGCGGCCGCGACGGCCGTTGTCGAACAGCGCGTCCACCGACTCCTGCAGCATCCGCTTCTCGTTGTTGACGATGATCTCGGGCGCGCCGAGGTCGATCAGCCTCTTGAGGCGGTTGTTGCGGTTGATCACGCGGCGGTACAGGTCGTTGAGGTCGCTGGTGGCGAACCGGCCACCGTCGAGCTGGACCATGGGGCGCAACTCCGGCGGGATCACCGGCACCGCGTCGAGCACCATGCCCATCGGCGAGTTGCCCGACTGCTGGAACGCGGCGACCACCTTGAGGCGCTTGAGGGCGCGAAGCTTCTTCTGCCCCTTGCCGTTTCGGATGACGTCACGCAGCGAGTCGGCCTCGGCGTCGATGTCGAAGTTCTCGATCAGCTTCTGGATCGACTCCGCGCCCATCGCACCGGTGAAGTACTCGCCGTAGCGGTCGACGAGCTCGCGATAAAGGTTCTCGTCGACGATCAGCTGCTTGGGGGCCAGCTTGGTGAAGGTGTTCCAGATGTCCTCCAGCCGGTCCAGCTCGCGCTGGGCGCGGTCGCGGATCTGGCGCATCTCGCGCTCGCCGCCGTCGCGAACCTTGCGCCGCGCGTCGGCCTTGGCGCCCTCGGCCTCCAGCTCGGCCAGGTCCGCCTCCAGCTTTTGCGCACGCGCCTCGAGTTCGGCGTCGCGCTGGTCCTCAACTCCCTTGCGCTCCACCATCATTTCGGCCTCGAGCGTGGACAGCTCGTTGTGGCGCATCTCGTCGTCGACGGACGTGATCACGTACGCGGCGAAATAGATGATCTTCTCGAGGTCCTTCGGCGCCAGGTCGAGCAGGTAGCCCAGGCGCGACGGCACACCCTTGAAGTACCAGATGTGCGTGACGGGCGCCGCCAGCTCGATGTGGCCCATCCGCTCGCGGCGCACCTTGGCGCGGGTCACCTCGACGCCGCAGCGCTCACAGATGATGCCCTTGAAGCGGACGCGCTTGTACTTGCCGCAGTAGCACTCCCAGTCCCGAGTCGGTCCGAAGATCTTCTCGCAGAACAGGCCGTCCTTCTCCGGCTTCAGCGTGCGGTAGTTGATCGTCTCCGGCTTCTTGACCTCGCCGTAAGACCATTGCCTGATGTCCTCCGCGGTGGCCAGACCGATACGGAGTTCATCGAAGAAGTTGACGTCGAGCACGTAACTCCCTTTCCCCTTGCGGGTTTAGATACCTAAAAAAACGTGATTAAGCCAGGTCCTCGACGGACGCGGATTCGTTGCGGGACAAGTTGATTCCCAGGTTGGCGGCGGCCCGCTCAAGGTCCTCGTCCTCACCCTCGCGCAGCTCGATGGCCGCGCCGTCGGAGGACAGCACCTCGACGTTGAGGCACAGCGACTGCAGCTCCTTGAGCAGCACCTTGAACGACTCGGGGATGCCCGGCTCGGGAATGTTCTCGCCCTTGACGATCGCCTCGTACACCTTGACCCGGCCGACGGTGTCGTCGGACTTGATGGTCAACAGCTCCTGCAGCGTGTACGCGGCGCCGTAGGCCTGCATGGCCCAGCACTCCATCTCACCGAACCGCTGGCCACCGAACTGCGCCTTACCGCCCAGCGGCTGCTGGGTGATCATCGAGTACGGGCCGGTGGAGCGGGCGTGGATCTTGTCGTCCACCAGGTGGTGCAGCTTCATGATGTACATGAAGCCGACGGTCACCGGGTACGGGAACGGCTCGCCGCTGCGGCCGTCGAACAGCACCGCCTTGCCGTCGCCGTTGACCAGCACCTCACCGTCGCGGTTGGGCAGCGTGGCCGACAGCAGACCCTGCAGCTCGGCCTCCTGCGCGCCGTCGAACACCGGCGTGGACACGATGGCGTTGGGCTCGGCGTGCAACAGGTCCTCGGGCAGGTTGGCGGCCCACTCGGGAACGCCCTTGTCGGTGTCGACCTTCCAGCCGGCCTTGGCGACCCAACCGAGGTGGGTTTCCAGGATCTGGCCGATGTTCATCCGCCGCGGCACACCGTGGGTGTTCAGGATGATGTCCACCGGGGTGCCGTCCGGCAGGAACGGCATGTCCTCGACCGGCAGGATCTTGCCGATCACGCCCTTGTTCCCGTGCCGGCCGGCGAGCTTGTCGCCGTCGGAGATCTTGCGCTTCTGGGCCACGTACACGCGGACCAACTCGTTGACCCCGGCCGGCAGCTCGTCGTCGTCCTCGCGGGAGAACACCCGGATGCCGATGACCTTGCCGGACTCGCCGTGCGGCACCTTCAGCGAGGTGTCGCGGACCTCGCGGGCCTTCTCGCCGAAGATCGCCCGCAACAGCCGCTCCTCCGGGGTCAGCTCGGTCTCACCCTTCGGGGTGACCTTGCCGACCAGGATGTCGCCGTCGCGCACCTCGGCGCCGATCCGCACGATGCCGCGCTCGTCGAGGTCGGCCAGGACCTCGTCGGAGACATTGGGGATGTCCCGGGTGATCTCCTCGGCGCCCAGCTTGGTGTCGCGGGCATCGATCTCGTGCTCCTCGATGTGGATCGAGGTCAGCACGTCCTCTTCGACCAGGCGGTTGGAGAGGATGATCGCGTCCTCGTAGTTGTGGCCCTCCCACGGCATGATCGCCACCAGCAGGTTCTTGCCCAGGGCCATCTCACCGTTCTCGGTGCAGGGGCCGTCGGCGATCACCTGGCCGGCCTCGACGCGGTCGCCCGCGTCGACGATCGGCGACTGGTTGGCGCAGGTGCCGTGGTTGGAACGGGCGAACTTGCGCATCCGGTAGGTGTGCCGGGTGCCGTCGTCGGCCATCACGGTGATGTAGTCCGCGGAGACCTCCTCGATCACCCCGGCCTTCTCCGCGACGACGACGTCGCCGGCGTCGATCGCGGCACGCAACTCCATGCCGGTGCCCACCAGCGGTGCCTCGCTGCGCACCAGCGGAACCGCCTGGCGCTGCATGTTGGCACCCATCAGGGCGCGGTTAGCGTCGTCGTGCTCGAGGAACGGGATCATGGCGGTGGCCACCGACACCATCTGGCGCGGCGACACGTCCATGTAGTCGACCTCGGACGACGGCACGTACTCGACCTCGCCCGCCTTGCGGCGGACCAGGACGCGCGGCTCGACGAACCGGCCGCTCTCGTCGATCGGCGAGTTGGCCTGCGCCACCACGTGGCGGTCCTCCTCGTCGGCGGTCAAATACACGATCTCGTCGGTAACGACCCCGTCCACGACCTTCCGATACGGCGTCTCGATGAACCCGAACGGGTTGACCCGCGCATACACCGAAAGCGAGCCGATCAGACCGATGTTCGGACCCTCCGGGGTCTCGATCGGGCACATGCGGCCGTAGTGCGACGGGTGCACGTCACGGACCTCCAGGCCGGCGCGCTCACGGGACAGACCGCCGGGGCCCAGCGCCGACAGGCGGCGCTTGTGGGTCAGACCCGACAGCGGGTTGTTCTGGTCCATGAACTGCGACAGCTGGCTGGTGCCGAAGAACTCCTTGATCGCGGCGACCACCGGCCGGATGTTGATCAGCGTCTGCGGCGTGATGGCCTCGACGTCCTGGGTGGTCATCCGCTCGCGGACGACGCGCTCCATCCGGGACATGCCGACCCGGATCTGGTTCTGGATCAGCTCGCCGACCGTGCGCAGCCGCCGGTTGCCGAAGTGGTCGATGTCGTCGGTCTCCACCGGCACCTCGACGCCGCCGGGGACGGTCATCACCGACTGCCCCTCGTGCAGGCGCACCAGGTACTCGATGGTCGCGACGACGTCCTCTTCGGTCAGCGTGGTCGTCGTGATCGGGTTCTCGGTGTTCAGGCCGAGCTTCTTGTTGACCTTGTAGCGGCCCACGCGGGCCAGGTCGTAGCGCTTCTCCTTGAAGAACAGGTTCTCCAGCAGGGTCTGCGCGGACTCCTTGGTCGGCGGCTCGCCCGGACGCAGCTTGCGGTAGATGTCCAGCAGCGCCTCGTCGGTGCCGGCGGTGTTGTCCTTCTCCAGCGTCGACATCATGATCTCGGAGAAACCGAACCGCTCGGTGATCCGCTCGGTGGTCCAGCCCAGCGCCTTGAGCAACACGGTGACCGGCTGGCGACGCTTGCGGTCGATGCGCACGCCGACGGTGTCGCGCTTGTCGACGTCGAACTCGAGCCACGCCCCGCGGCTGGGGATCACCTTGACGCTGTGCAGCGTCTTCTCGGTGGACTTGTCGATGGTCTCGTCGAAGTAGACGCCGGGCGAGCGCACCAGCTGGCTGACGACGACGCGCTCGGTCCCGTTGATGATGAAGGTGCCCTTCTCGGTCATCATCGGGAAGTCGCCCATGAACACCGTCTGGCTCTTGATCTCGCCGGTGTTGTTGTTGATGAACTCGGCCGTGACGAACAACGGGGCCGCGTAGGTCATGTCCTTGTCTTTGCACTCGTCGACCGGCGCCTTGACCTCGTCAAAGCGGGGATCGGAGAAAGACAGCGACATCGAGCCCGAGAAGTCCTCGATCGGCGAGAGCTCATAGAGCACCTCTTCAAGGCCGCCCACCGGGTTGGCCCCTCCCATGCCCGCCGCGCGCGCCATAGCGCTCTCGCGCCAGCGCGGCGACCCGATCAGCCACTCAAAGGAGTCGGTCTGCACGTCGAGCAGCCCCGGAACCTCAAGCGGTTCGCGGAGCTTGGCGAAGGAAACTCGGTTGGGTGCTCCGGGCACGGAGCCATTGGTGGAATTCGAGTCTTTGGAACTCTGGTGGCGACTCTTGCTCTGGCGGGAATCTGCCAAGATGCGTCCTTCCAGCACCTCGTGCGACTCACTGCCCCGGGGAAACCGGCTGCGTTCGCCGCATCAATTTTGTCGGTACGGCTGGCGAACGATCTGCCCAGATCTCACGCGCGCAACTAAATAGCTAAGCCGCGGGAGGGGGCTCAGGCTAAGACCACAGTGTCGTTAGCGGTCAAGTGGCGATTGTGAGGTGGGCAGGAGGTAGCCAGCGCAACGTCCAACAATAGCGCAGGACCGCGCATTCCTCAACTACCCACAACAATCAACCCAGGGACATCGGCGCTGGCTCGCGATCTCGACTTCCCGTGGGTACATGCTGCCCAACAGACTGACCCGTTTAGGCCCGGTCGTCAAGAGGGCGGGGCGGCAAGTTGCACCGTGTTATCGCGTTATTCCAAATTTTTACGACCCGCCGAACTCGTTGGCCTTGAACCGGTGGGTGCCTTCGAGGTCGTCGAGGATCGCTGCCTGAGCATTCTTGGGCAGAGTGTGCAGGATCTCGCGCACCCGGGCCTGGCGCCGCGCGACGGCCTTGCGCTCCGGCATGCCCGGCGTCGCGGTGATCTGCGGCGGCACCCCCTCGATCTCCTCGACGCCGCCGGCGTGGTGGCCGGCATCCAGCAGGGCCTGCTCCTCGGCCATGGTGGCCTCGTCCTTCTCCTCGGACATGCCGATCGGCCCGATGCGCCGGCCGTTGAGGAACTGCCGCACGACGGGCTCGTCGCTGGTCAGCAGCACCTCCCGCGGCCCGAACATGACCAGCTTGCGGCGGAACAACATGCCCATGTTGTCCGGCACGGTCCGGGCGATGTTGATGTTGTGCGTCACGATCAAGACGGTGGCGTCGATCTGGGCGTTGATGTCGAGGATCAGCTGGCTGAGGTAGGCCGTACGAACCGGGTCCAGACCGGAGTCGGGCTCGTCGCACAGGATGATCTGCGGGTCCATCACCAGCGCCCGGGCCAGGCTGGCGCGCTTGCGCATACCGCCCGAGATCTCACCGGGGAACTTCTTCTCGTCGCCGCCGAGGCCCACCAGCGTCAGCTTCTCCATGACGATGTCACGGATCTCGCTTTCCTTCTTCTTGGTGTGCTCGCGTAGTGGGAACGCCGCGTTGTCGAACAGGTTCATCGAACCGAACAGCGCGCCGTCCTGGAACATGACGCCGAACAGCGTGCGGATCTCGTAAAGCTCCTTGGCCGAACACTCGAGGATGTCGGTGCCGTCGATCATGATCGAGCCGCGCTCCGGGCGCAGCAGACCGATGAGGGACTTCAGGAACACTGATTTGCCGGTACCCGACGGCCCGAGCAAGACGCTGACCTCCCCGGCGGGGATATCCAGCGTCACGTCTTCCCAAATTCTCGAGGGACCGAACGACTTCGTGAGTCCCCTCACCTCGATTGCGACGCCCATGGGGAATCCTTCCGTCAACGCTCGTGCCCGCCACCTGCCCTTTTGTGTGGCATCAGTCACTGTAGCGCACGTCAGGCACCCCGCATCAGGCTTGGATCGGACCGCTGGCAAAAAGTGCCCGACCTGAGACTCGGCGCCTCGCCCCCTATTCGACGCGAGTGTTAGCCGGAGGGCGCCCAGTTGCCGTGGAAGCCCATCGGGACCCGCTGCGGCAGGTGCACGGTAGCCACCGACTCGAGGGTCTGCGCATCCAGCAGCACCAGCTGCCCTTCGTCGCGGCCGCGGTGGTAGCCGTAGCCCATCAGGATGCCGTCGTCCTCGGCGGCCGCCGCGGGGTTCGGCACGAATGACATCTCGCCGAGCAAAAGCTCGGGGTCGAGTGCGGCCACCGTGGCCGACCCCGTGACGTAGTCGTGCTTGTACAGCGGTGCCTCGGCGCCCTGGAACGACGCGCCGACGGTGTAGCCGTAGCGGTGCCGCCCGCCGAGGCGGGTCTCGTTGATCCGCGGGAATTCCTGGGGCCGGTCGTCGCGGCATTCGGTGGCCACCGCGCCGGTCGCCAGGTTGATGGTCCAGCGGTCCAGCCTGGGCGCGGTGTCGCCGGGGCCGCGCCGGTCGCGGTCGAACATCCGCGCGTAGCGCACCACGTCGAGCACCAAAACCTCTGCGCCGCCGCGCATTTCGGAGTAGGCGTTGAGCGGGTGGTAGACGTAACAGGGTTCGATGTCGAACCAGCGGACGTCGGAGTTGGCCCCCTCGCGGGGCATGACGCCGATGCGCGCCGGGTAGCCGGGGTTCCAGGCGTACGGCATCCGGTCGTCGTGCTTCGGGTTGCGGTTCATCATCGCGGTGATCGGGCCCGGCACCCGGACCCGCCCGATCAGCGACTGCAGCGCCAGCCGGGCCGGCACGCCCAGCCAGCGCGGGACGTTCGCCGGCAGCACTTGCACCGGGTCGAACGTCACCGGCAGGTCGTAGATCACCACGTATTTCTCGGTCAGCGAGAAGTCGTGCATCATCGGCGACCCGGACACCTCGATGTCGACCGTGCGGCGGGCCCGCCCGCGGTTGTCGATCACCGAGTACTGCACGGTGCGGCCGCGCGCGAAAGAGTAAGACACGGCGTGCAATTCGCCGGTGTGCGGATCGCGGTGCGGATGGGCGGCGTACCCGCCCTCCAGGGTGCCGTCGAAGTCGCAGGTTCCGACGGTGTCGAGCTCGTCGGACAGCTCGTAGTTGGCGGCCCCGCCCTCGACCAGCGCCAGGGTGCGGCCGGCGTGCGTCAGCACGTTGGTGTTGGCGCCGAAGGACAGCATGCCCGCCCGCGGGTTGAGGCGGTCCGGCACCGGCTCGCCGAGGGTGGCGCACACCGAGAGGCTGCGCACCCAGCGGTTGCGATACCACTGGGCCTTGCCGTCGCGCAGCGCGACGCCGTGCACCATGCCGTCGCCACTGAACCAGTGATACGTCGCCGGGTCGACCTCTTCGGCCGGGTTCGGTCCGTTGCGCAGGTAGCGCCCGTCAAGGTGCTCCGGGATGTGCCCGGTGACCTCCAGGTCGGTCGCGGTGACCTCGGCGCCCACCGGCGCCAGAAAGCCCTCGAGATAAGGATTCCCGGACGTGACGGTTTCCGTAGTCGTCATTGCTGAGCTCCTATAACATTGTTATTTCAGCGTTATTGTGACCGTACGCGCCCGATGAGAAGATGGCAAGAATGACTTCAGAGCTTGAGCCCGCCGTACGCGGCGTCCGCGACGAGTTGCTCGACGCCGCCGTCAAGCTGCTCGACGAAAACGGGCCCGACGCGCTGCAGACCCGCAGGGTGGCCGGCGCGGCGGGGACCTCGACGATGGCGGTCTACACCCATTTCGGCGGGATGCGCGGGCTGATCGCCGCGGTCGCCGAGGAGAGCCTGCGTCAGTTCGAAGCCGCGCTGGCGGTGCCCGAGACCGACGACCCGGTGGCGGACTTGTTGGCCATCGGGATGGCCTATCGCGGCTACGCGATCGACCGCCCCCACATGTACCGGCTGATGTTCGGCAGCACCAGCGCCCATGGCATCAACGCCCCGGCGGGAAACGTCCTGAAACTGACGGTTGCCGACATCGAGCGGGACATCCCGAGCTTCTCGCACTTGGTGCGTGCGGTCCACCGGTCGGGGCTGACCGGTCGGATCAACGTTGGCGGCGCGGACGACGAGTCGGTGGTCGCCATAGCGGCCCAGTTCTGGGCACTGACGCACGGTTTCGTATTGCTCGAACTCGCCGGCTTCTACGGCGACGACGGCGCGGCGGTGCGGCCGGTGCTCGGCGCGCTGTTCACCAATCTTTTTGTCGCCCTGGGAGATTCGCCCGAAAGGATTCGGCAGTCGTTCCGCGCGGCGTTCGGCGCGGGCTGAGCGCACGAAAACCCCCGGGACCGCAGTCCCGGGGGTCGTCGCGAAGCAGAACTACTTGACGGTGACGGTGGCGCCGGCAGCCTCGAGCTTGGCCTTGGCCTCGTCGGCGGCCTCCTTGGCCACCTTCTCGAGCAGCGGCTTGGGCGCGCCGTCGACGAGGTCCTTGGCCTCCTTGAGGCCCAGGCCGGAGACGATCTCGCGGACCACCTTGATGACGCCGATCTTCTTGTCACCGGCGGCCTCGAGGATGACGTCGAACTCCGACTGCTCCTCGGCGGCCTCGGCGGGCGCGCCACCCGCGGCCGGACCACCGGCGGCGGCGACGGCGACCGGGGCGGCCGCGGTGACCTCGAAGGTCTCCTCGAACTTCTTCACGAAGTCCGAGAGCTCCAGCAGGGTCATTTCCTTGAAGGCGTCGAGCAGGTCGTCGCTAGAGATTTTGGCCATGGTGTGGGTCCTTCCTTGTTTTCCTAAGTTGCGGGTTGGTTGTTATTCGGCTTCGGCCGGTGCTTCGGGCGTTTCCTCGGCGGGCGCCGCGGGTTCCGCGGGTGCCGCGGGTTCCTCAGCGGCCGCTGCGGCAGGCTCCGGCGCAGCGGCTTCGGCGGGCTTCTTCTCCTGCAGGGCGGCCAGCAGCCGGGCCATCTGGGAGGCAGGGGCGGCGAACAGGCCGGCCGCCTTGGCCAGGTTGCCCTTCATCGCGCCGGCCAGCTTGGCCAGCAGCACCTCGCGGGACTCCAGGTCCGCGATGCGCTCGACTTCGGAGACGCTCAGCGGGTGGCCATCCATGTAGCCGCCCTTGATGACCAGCGCCTTGTTCTCCCTGGCGAACGTCTTGATCGCCTTGGCGGCGTCGACCGGCTCGCCGCTGACGAACGCGATGGCCGTCGGGCCGGCGAACAGCTCATCGAGGCCCTCGATGCCGGCGTCGGCTGCGGCCCGCTTGATCAGCGTGTTCTTGGCCACCGTGTAGGTGGCCGATCCCGCCAGCGAGCGGCGCAGCTCGGCCAGGTTGGCCACCGTCAAACCGCGGTACTCGGTGATCAGGGTGGCCGTCGAGTCCTTGAACTGCTCCGCGATGTCTGCAACGGCGGTGGCCTTGTCAGCCCTGGCCATGCATGCCTCCTGAGGTCAAAGTTGTCGGTGATTCACCGAGGAGCGCCTCAAAACGAAGTACGCCCCGGCGCAGGAAGCGGCCGGGGCGTGAATATGCACCGGCGTGCGCCGGTGTACTGCCTCGTCCTCCTGCGTGGGCCGCCGGGATGTTCCCGGACCTTCAACCGATTGCTCGGTGACCGACGGTCTTCGGTGGATCGGCAACCAGGATAGCCCGAAGCCCCGCGGTCAGCCAAAACGGCTACACGAGCGCGGCCAGCCTGGCCGCGCCGATCAGGCCGGCCTCGCCCCCGAGCGCCGCGGGCACCACCCGCAGGCTGGCCAGAAACTCCAGCCCGGCGTACTCGGCCAGCGCCGCCCGCAGCGGGTCGAAGAGCAGGTCCCCGGACTTGGCCACACCGCCGCCGATGACGACGAGGTCGAGGTCGCAGACCGCCCCGACGGACGCGATCATCGCCGCGAGCGCGGTGGTGCCCCGCCGAAACGCCCGCTGCGCCACCGGGTCCCCGGCCGCCGCCGCGGCGGCCAGGTCCCGGGCACCCGCGCCGGGCGGGGCGGCCCACCCGTTTTCCCGGGCCCAGCGCACCATCCACGGTCCGGACGCGACGGTCTCGACGCAGCCGCGCCCGCCGCACGCGCACGGTTGGCCGTCATCCTCGACCACCACGTGACCGACGTGGCCGGCGTTGCCGGTGCGCCCGGTGTACGGAACGCCGTCGAGCACCAATCCCCCGCCCACGCCGGTGGACACCACCATGCCGAGCATGAAGCGGGCGCCGCGGCCCGCCCCGAGCCAGTGCTCGCCCAGCGCCATGCACACGCCGTCGCCGCCGAGGCGGACGGGCACGCCCGGGGCCCCGGGAATCATGGCCGCGACGCGGTCGCGCAGCGGGAAGCCGCGCCAGGCCCGGATGTTCACCGGGCTGACGGTTCCGGCGGGCAGGTAGATGGGGCCGGCCGAGGCGATGCCCACCGCGGTGACGCCGCCGCCGGCGACGCGCAGCGTGTCGGCGACGCTCGCGGCGACCTCGGCCCACACCTCCTCCGCGGAGCCGCCGGGCGGGGTGGGCCGGATGGCGGTGTGCACCAGCGCGCCGCCCGGATCGATCAGGCCGGCGGCGATCTTGGTGCCGCCGATGTCGAGGCAGAGCGTGAGGGCGGCCATCAGTGGCGGTGGGTGTTGTCGGGCTGGCGTGGGTCGCCCGGGTGCTCGTAGCCGGGGGCGAGGCGGACCAGCGCGGCCCGTCGCGCGTCCAGCCACACCCGGAAGGCACGCCGGCGCGCGGCGCCCCGCAGGTTCTCGGCGATCGCCGAGCGCACCTCCGCCAGCGGCGGCGCGGCCTGCGCGGGGGTCCGCCAGCCGTGCGGTCCGGGGCGCGGCGCGGCGAAGCGCAGCGGGTTGCGGGCGTGGTAGCCGGCCACCTCGTCGTCGCCGACCCCGATCGCGGCGGTGACGTCGGCGAACAGCGCGCGCGCCAACGGGTCCGCCAGCGCGGCGGCGGCCACGCTGCCGATCTCCAGCCGCGCGGTCGCGTCGGGCAGCAGCTCGGCCTCGGCGGGCGCGCCGGCGGCGGTGAGGCCGCGGGCGGCGGCCTCGGCGGCGACCACCCGCTCGGTCACGATCAGTTGGGTGAGCCAGCGCCGCAGCTGCCTGCCCTCCGCGGTGCCCCTCGCCGGCAGCGCGTCCGCCCCACGCCCGCGACGCAGCCGTGCCTCGGCCGCATCGACCTCGTCGACGGGCACCGGTTCGCCGGCCACGGTCGCCACCGGACCGGCGCTCATGTCACCGTCACCCGCACCGCCGGCGAGTACAGCAGTCGGCCCGCGCAGCCCACCCGGACCAGCGCCCACCACTGGCCGGAATCCAGCCACGGCGGCGGGCTCAGCTCGAAGCCGAGCTCGACCGTGCCGCGGGCGGGCAGCACCGCGCCGAGCGCGGCGGGCCCCATCCACTCCCAGGTGCCCCAGGGGCTGATCAGGTGCGCCTCCAGCGCCAGCGCGGCGCGGGCGTGGGTGCCGACGGTCACCGCCAGCCGGGCGGTCTGGCCCGCCGCGAGCTCGACGTCGCGCGGCCCGTCGACGAGGTACACCAGCTCGCGCCCATGGGCATCGGCGTGCGCGCCGACCTGCACCACGCACACGTCCTCGACCTCCTGTCGCCACGCCGCCGGGACGTCCCCGGTCAGGCACAGCCGGGCGCGCAGCGGGTAGAGCCCGGGCTGCGCGCGCGCCGGGATGCGCACCGCCACGTCGGCCTCACGGTGGTCGCCCGCGTGCAGCGTGAACGGCAGCTCCGCCGGAGTGGCCGACCAGCCGTCCGGACACAGCACCGTCACCTCGCCGTCCAGCGTGGCGTCGGTGCAGTCGCCGGCCACGGTGAGCCGCAACGCCACCTCGCCGCCCGGTTCGGCGGTCACCCGCTGCGGGTGCAGGTGCGCGACGGCCGGCAGTCCCCCGAGCGGCGCGGGTCCGCGGTTGTGCAGCCAGTAGCGCGCGTATAGCGGCTGCGCGGCCTCGGCCTCCGGCGCCAGCTGCGCGAAACCCGTTGCTGTGCTTCGCGTTTCGAGGTGGGCCAGCACGGTGGCCACCTGATAGCCGTGCAGGTCGACCGGTTCCGCGCGTCGCTGCCGCTCCTCCAGCAGGTCGGCGTAGGCGAGGCCGCGCACAATGGCCGCATCGGAGGTCAGGTCGACGCGGGTGGGCTGCCCGGTCGTCTGCACCAACCTCAGGGCCACCGCGCTCGGGTCGACGGGCCTGGCGCTGCCCGCCGCCAGCGGGTTGCCGGTGGCCTTGAGGGCGGCCAGCTGGACCGAGCCGGCGGGCTCGACGCTCAGCAGCGACCCGGTCGACGGCAGCGCACCCTCCCCTTCGCCGGGCACGACGGCGAGCAGCGGGTGGCCGAATTCCGCGCTGCGCGTGGGGATCTCGGCCTCGCGCCAGTCGCCGTCGCCGCAAGTCAGCGCGTAGTCGAAGACGTGGGTCCAGTGCTGGAGCTGGAAGTTCGAGCCGTCGGGCGCCGTGCGGCGCGGATCGTCGATCCAGGTGCCCGACGGCCAGCCGGTGCAGGACCGCATCAGCGCGGTGTGCAGCGTGCCGTCGGTCTCGACGGCGAAGCTGGGCATCCCGCGGTTGAGCAGCGCGACGGTACGGGATTCGAAGGGTTCCAGGCCCGACGGCGGCCGCTGGCGGACCGGGATCTCGGCATTCCCGAGGTCGTCGACCAGCGACGCGATCGCGCCGGTCAGGCCGTCCTCGTCAGCCGCGTCGAGCACCAGGACCGGCAGCGCGAGCGGCGCGCGCAAGTCCGCACCGGGCACCCAGACCGCGGCCAACGGCGTGGCGGCCGGCACCCAGACCCTGGCCCGCCCCGTCTCCGCCAGCTGACGCTCGAGCTCGGCCGAGTACTCCGGGTCCGCCTGCGCCAGAACGGCTTTGGCGAACACGTTGCGGGCGGGCCCACCCAGCGCGATCCGGACGTCGGGCAGGTTCGAGTCGACGTCGAGGCAGCCGTAGCGCGGCTTGTCGGCGCCGCTGCAGGTGGCCGTGACGCCGGCGCGCGCCAGCGCCACCATCAGCTCGCGCGCCAGCGGCCCGGACAGCGCCTCCGCCGGCGACACCACCTCGGCCACCGACACCGCCCGGATCTCGGCGCCGACCCGAATCCGGACCGCCGACGACAGGCCGAACCAGCCATAGGCCGGGTTGTCCAGCGTCCACAGGTGCCGCGCGGTGTCCACCGAGCGGGCCCCGTCGTGCAGCAGCGCGAAGCCCCGCCCGACGACGGCGTCGCCCACCTCGCTGACCGGCATGGCGCCCGGCACCGGGCACGGCCAGCGCAGCCGCAACAACCGGTCCTCGCCGGTGAATTCGTCGATGGTTGTGCGGCAGTCGAGCCGCGCCAGCCCGTTCCACAGCGTCAGGGTTTGCGTGTAGCGCAGCTGCGCGCCGATGCGGCCGCGCACCACCAGGCGCTGACCGAGCGGGCCCCGGTAGGCCCGCACCCGCGCCGGCGACTCCGACGAGCACACCACCGGCCCCTTGGGCAGCAGGTGCCAAGGACCCTCCCCCTGCCTGGGATGCGACGGGTATTCCTCGTAGAGGGCCAGCTCGTTACCCAGGCGGCCCGCCGCGATCAGCTGCCGGCCGCCGGAAACCAGGGACACGATCCCCCCGCCGCGCGCCGGGTCGGCCCGAAGCCGAGAGTGCTCGTTGCCGATCTCGAAGCCGGGCATCGGCTCCCAGCCGGCGGCTTCGCCCGCCGGCACCAGTCGATAGGCCCGCCAGCCCAGCGACGGCACGTCGCGCGCCAACCAGGTGACCGACCGCCCGTCGTCTTCCACGTGTGCCGGCAGCTCGGTGCCGTCGGGATCGAGCACGCGCACCCCGGGGCCGAGCGGCGCGCCGAGCCGGGCGGTGACGATGTCGGTCCGCTTGTGTGCCAACGGGTTCCACACGACAACATCACCTCCGATCGAGGCCGACAGCAGCGCCAGCGAGTTGTCCCGGGCGGTGCGGCCCAGCTCCCACGCGTCGCGCCAGCCGATCAGCAGGTCGAGGTAGACCTGGTCGGATTCCGAGCCGGTGATGGCGTCGTGGTGCGCGCCGTAGGCCAACTGAACCCACGCCTTCGCCAGCGCGGCCTGCGGGTACGCGGCGCCGGCCAGTAGCGCGGCGAACACGGCGAAGCGCTCGGCGGCAAGCACGGCGTTCTCGGCGGCCCGGTTGGCCTGTTTGGTGTCGATGTAGGACACGTCCTTGCCGGTGTAGATCGGGTTCATGTCCCGGGTTTGCGGCGACGGCCGGCAATCGCGCTGCGCGAGTTCGGCGCGCACCGCCGCGAAAAAGTCCCGCGGGATCGCGCACACGAACCGCGGCCAGGTGTAGCGCGCCGCCCAGTCGCGATGGATCGCGGTGACCCACTTGTTGGGCGGCGTGTAGTCGGTCCCGACGGGAAGCAGCACGTTGCGCGTCAGCGCGACCTTCTTGAGCCGACGGAACAGCGCGAGCGTGGCGTCCTCCGCCTCGGCGAGCGAGGCCGACTCGTCCATCCCCCAGCCCGCCCCGTAGTGCGCGGGCATGTAGTGCGTGAGCAGGCCGCGGCCCGACGGCGCGATCCACTCGAACTCGCTGCAGAACTGCATGGCTTCGACGTCGCCGCCCGGGCCCCATTGGTGGTGTGGTCCCCGCGCCCAAGAACTGGACGTCAGGCCGGCGTCGGCGGCCAGCCCGGGGAATTGCGGGTCGTGGCCGAACACGTCGAGCTGCCACGCGGTGGCCGGGTCGGCGCCGAGGACACCGCGCTGAAAACCCATGCCGTGCACCAGGTTCCGAATCGTCGTCTCCGGGCTGGTGAGGTTGGTGTTGGGTTCGTTGTAGGTGCCGCCCATCACCTCGACGCGGCCCTGCTCGATGAACCGGCGCAGGTCGGCGCGGTCCTCGGGGTGGGTGTCCCAGTACGGCTTGAGGTAGTCCACCTCGGCCAGCACGAACTTGTACTCGGGCTCGCGGCGGGCCATCTCGAGGTGCGCTCGGACCAGCGCGAAGCCGTTTGCCTGCCGCCCCGGTGGGTCCTCGGCCCATTCGCTGGTGTAGGCGCCCTGGGTGTTCCACCAGACCGGGTCGTAGTGAAAGTGACTGACCATGAACATCGTCCACCCGGGCTCGGCGATGTCGAACTCGAATGGCCTGCTGACGCGCCCGGCGCGCGCCCGCGCGGCTCGGCGCTCGCCGACGACCGGGCGCTCGACCGCGACCGGGACCTCGACGACGTCGCTCCCGGGCCGGGCGATGGCCTCCCCGCTCAGGCCGTCGCCGTCGATGCGGATCGGTGTCGGCTCGGCGCAGCCCGCGACGCCGATGCGCGCGAGCTGCAGCGGCGCGTCCGGCGGCCCGACGAACAGCTCGGTCGAGCCCGCCGAAATCAGCTGCATCCCCGCACCTTACGGCGCAACCGGCCGATGTGTCGGCATCTCGACCTAGGATCGGGCCATGCCCGCACTCGCCCCGCCGGTCACCGACGAACGCAACGCCCTGCGCGAATTCCTGGCGTTCCACCAAAGCGCCTATTTCGCCGTCTCCTACGGTCTCACCGACGAGCAGGCCCGCTCCACGCCGTCGGTCAGCGCGCTGTCGGTCGGCGGGCTGGTCAAGCACGTCACGGCCATGCAACGCAACTGGATGGCCCGCGTCGCCGCCGCGCCGGACCTGCCGCCGAGGGATCCCCGGCCGTTCGAGCAGATCGCCAAGGAGTTCGGCGACCAGCACGTGATGCGGCCCGACGAGACGCTGGCCGGGCTGCTGAGGGCGTTCGAGACGCAGAACGCGGAGTCACTGCGGCTCGTCGAAACCGCCGACCTCGACGCCACGGTGCCCGTGCCGCAGGACATCCCCTGGTTCCCGAAGGACCAGAAGGCCTGGTCGGTGCGCTGGGTGATCCTGCACGTGATCAACGAGCTCTCCCGCCACGCGGGGCACGCCGACATCGTTCGGGAATCCATCGACGGCGCCACCATGTACGAGCTGATCGCCGGGCTGGAAAATTGGCAGATCGAAGGATGGGTCCAGCCCTGGCGGAAATAGGGCAAATCCGAAGCGGCGTCGCGCGCCGCGAGACGCCGCACGGCCCGGTCGAGCTCTATTACGAGGATCTCGGCGACCCGGCCGCGCCGCCGGCGCTGCTCATCATGGGCCTGGGCGCCCAGCTGCCCATGTGGCCCGACGGGTTCTGCGCGCAAGTCCTCGACGCCGGTTACCGCGTCATCCGCTTCGACCACCGCGACACCGGGCTGTCGGGCAAGATGCACGGGCTGCGGGCCGCCGGCTCGGTGTACCGGCGCGTCGGGCGCTACCTGCTGGGCCGGCCCAGCCCGGTGCCCTACACGCTGACTGACATGGCCGGCGACGTGGTGGCGTTGCTGGACCATCTGGACATCGGCCGGGCGCACGTGGTGGGCGCCTCGCTGGGCGGGATGATCGCCCAGATCCTGGCCGCCACTGAGCCGCACCGGGTGGCCTCGCTGGGCATCATCATGTCGAGCACCGGCAAGCCGTTCGCCGCGTTGCCGGCCTGGCGCGTCATCAGGCTGGCCTTCGATCCGCCGGCCAAAGACGCCTCGCCCGAGGAGAAATTGGCCTTCGAGGTGCGCAACGTCGCGGTGTTCAACGGCCCCAACTTCCTGCCGCCGGAGGCCGAGCTGCGCGACCGGGTGCGCCGACTCGCCGACCGCTGCAGCTACCCGCCGGGCATGCTGCGCCAATTCGACGCCGTGCTGGGCACCGGCAGCCTGCTGGGTTACAGCAAGGCGATCACCGCCCCGACCGTCGTGCTACACGGTTCGGCGGACCCGATGGTGCGGCCGCGCAACGGGCGCGCCGTCGCCGCGGCCATCCCCGGCGCGCGGTTCGTCGTGGTCGACGGGATGGGACACGACCTTCCCAAACCGGTCTGGCGGCCGATCATCGAAACGCTCACCGAGAACTTCGCCCTCGGCGAGAACCCGTGAGCGCGCTCACAGGAATTGGGACTTGACAGTCTCGATTTGGCAGACTGCACAGATGACTACTACCAAACACCGCGAGGTGGCCAAGCTCGACCGGGTGCCGTTGCCGGTCGAAGCGGCCCGGGTAGCAGCCACCGGCTGGCAGGTCACCCGCGCCGCCGCAAGCATCCTCACCAAGCTGCCCAGCAAGGGCCCGTGGCAGCAGAAGGTCATCAAGCAGCTCCCGCAGACGTTCGCCGACCTGGGTCCCACCTACGTGAAGTTCGGGCAGATCATCGCGTCCAGCCCCGGCGCGTTCGGCGAGTCGCTGTCGCGCGAATTCCGCGGCCTGCTCGACCGGGTGCCGCCCGCCGACGCCAAAGAGGTGCACAAGCTCTTCGTCGAAGAGCTTGGCGCCGACCCCGCCGAGCTTTTCGCCAAGTGGGACGAAACGCCGTTCGCGTCGGCGTCGATCGCGCAGGTGCACTACGCCACCCTGCACACCGGCGAGGAGGTCGTCGTCAAGATCCAGCGACCGGGCATCCGCCGCCGGGTCGCCGCCGACCTGCAGATCCTCAAGCGCTTCGCCCAGGCGGTCGAGCTGGCCAAGCTCGGCCGTCGGCTCTCGGCGCAGGACGTGGTCGCCGACTTCTCCGACAACCTGGCCGAGGAGCTGAACTTCCGCCTCGAGGCGCAGTCGATGGAGGCCTGGGTGTCGCACCTGCACGCCTCTCCGCTGGGCAAGAACATCCGGGTGCCGCAGGTGCACTGGGACTTCACCAGCGACCGGGTGCTGACCATGGAACGGGTGCACGGCATCCGCATCGACGACGTCGCCGCCATCCGCAAGGCCGGCTTCGACGGCACCGAGCTGGTCAAGGCGCTGTTGTTCTCCCTCTTCGAGGGCGGGCTGCGGCACGGGCTCTTCCACGGTGACCTGCACGCCGGCAACCTCTACGTCGACGACGAGGGCCGCATCGTGTTCTTCGACTTCGGAATCATGGGCCGCATCGACCCCCGCACCCGCTGGCTGCTGCGCGAGCTGGTGTACGCGCTGCTGGTGAAGAAGGACCACGCCTCGGCCGGCAAGATCGTGGTGCTGATGGGCGCCGTCGGCACCGTGAAGCCCGAGGCCCAGGCCGCCAAGGACCTCGAGAAGTTCGCCACCCCGCTGACCATGCAGACGCTCGGCGACATGTCCTACGCCGACATCGGCCGGCAGCTGTCGACGCTGGCCGACGCCTACGACGTCAAGCTGCCCCGCGAGCTGGTGCTCATCGGCAAGCAGTTCCTCTACGTCGAGCGGTACATGAAGCTGCTCGCCCCGAAGTGGCAGATGATGTCGGACCCGCAGCTGACGGGTTACTTCGCCAACTTCATGGTCGAGGTCAGCCGCGAGCACCAGACCGACGTGGAGGTCTAGGGCTATCCCGATGGAAATCCGCACCGGCGCCGCGACATCCGGCGACCTCAAGCTCTACTACGAGGACATGGGCGACGTCGACGACCCGCCCGTCCTACTGATCATGGGCCTGGGCGCGCAGCTGCTGCTGTGGCGGACCGCGTTCTGCGAGAAGCTCGTCGCCCAGGGCCTGCGGGTCATCCGCTACGACAACCGCGACGTCGGCCTGTCCGACAAGACGCCCAAGGCGGGCGCGGGCCAGCCCCTGGTCCCCCGGCTGCTGCGCTTCTGGTTCGGCCTGCGCGGTGAGGCCGCGTACGCGCTGGAAGACCTGGCGGACGACGCGGCCGCCGTGCTGGATCACCTGGGCATCGACCGCGCCCACATCGTCGGGGCGTCGATGGGCGGCATGATCGCGCAGGTCTTCGCGGCGCGATTCGTCGAGCGGACCAAGAGCCTGGCGGTCATCTTCTCCAGCAACAATCGCCCGTTCCTTCCGCCGCCCGCCCCGCGCGCCCTGCTTGCGGTGCTCAAGGGACCGCCGCCCGACTCGCCGCTCGACGTGATCGTCGACAACGTCGTGCGCGTCACCAAGATCACCGGCAGCCCGCGCTACCGCGCGCCCGAGGAGCAGGTCCGCGCCGAGGCCATCGAGGGTTACGAACGCAGCTACTACCCCTGGGGCGTCGCCCGGCATTTCAGCGCGATCATGGCCAGCGGCAGCCTGCTGCCCTACAACCGGCGCACGGTCGCGCCGACCGTGGTGATACACGGCCGTGCGGACAGGCTGATGCCACCCTCCGGCGGCCGCGCCGTCGCGCGCGCCATCGACGGCGCTCGACTAGTCTTGTTTGACGGTATGGGCCACGACCTGCCTCAGCAGTTGTGGGATCGGCTGATCGGCGTGCTGACTAGCAACTTCGCTGACGCCAACTGAGCCGAAAAGCTTCGCTGTATAACGTTTCCGTCCGATTTTTCGGAGAAGTCGCCGGGTTGTACCGTTGGCGAAGGAGGTTGGACGTACCGATGGCCAAGCTGAAGCCGTATTACGAAGAGTCGCAAGCAACCTACGACATCTCAGACGACTTCTTCGCTCTCTTCCTCGACCCCAACATGGTCTACACCTGCGCCTACTTCGAGAACGACGACATGACGCTGGAAGAGGCGCAGCTTGCCAAGCTGGATCTGGCGCTGGGCAAGCTTAACCTCGAGCCCGGAATGACGCTGCTCGACGTGGGTTGCGGTTGGGGCGGAGCCGTGGTCCGCGCGGTCGAGAAGCACGACGTCAACGTCATCGGCATCACGCTGAGCCGAAACCACTACGCGCGCACCAAGGCCAGGCTGGCCGCGCTCCCGACGACCCGACGGGTCGAGGCCCGGCTGCAGGGCTGGGAGGAGTTCGACGAGCACGTCGACCGGATCATGAGCTTCGAGGCCTTCGATGCGTTCAAGAAGGAGCGCTGGCCCGCGTTCTGGGACTGGGCCTACAAGACCCTGCCCTCCGACAGCCGGATGATGATGCACAGCATCTTCACCTACCCGCAGTCGGAATGGAAGGACCGCGGCATCCCGATCACGATGTCCGACCTGCGTTTCTTCCATTTTCTCGGCAAGGAGATCTTCCCCGGCGGGCAGATGTGCGGCGAACCCGACATCGTTGACTATGCGCAGGACAGCGGATTCTCGATCGAGCAGATTCAGTACCTGCAGCCGCATTACGCGCGGACCCTGGACATATGGGCGGCCAACCTGGAGGCCAACCGGGAACGCGCGATCGCCATCCAGTCCGAAGAGGTCTACGACCGCTACATGCGCTATCTCACCGGCTGCGCGGAGCTCTTCCGCAAAGGCATCTCCAACGTGGGCCAGTACACCCTGACGAAGTGAGGTGACCGGCCGGCACCGAGGGAGGAACATAACGCCATGGCCAAGGATCTGACGCCGCACTTCGACGACGTGCAGGCGCACTACGACCTGTCCGACGACTTCTTCCGCCTGTTCCTCGACCCGACCCAGACGTACAGCTGCGCCTACTTCGAGCGTGACGACATGACGCTGGAAGAGGCGCAGCTCGCCAAGATCGACCTGGCCCTGGGCAAGTTGGGTCTGCGGGCGGGCATGACGCTGCTCGACGTCGGCTGCGGCTGGGGCGCCACCATGCGCCGGGCGATCGAGCGCTACGACGTCAACGTCGTGGGCCTGACGCTGTCGAAAAACCAAGCGGCCCATGTGCAGAGATCGTTCGACGCCATGGACAGCCCGCGCAGCAAGCGAGTGTTGCTGGCCGGCTGGGAGCAGTTCGACGAGCCCGTCGACCGCATCGTGTCGATCGGCGCGTTCGAGCACTTCGGCCACGACCGCTACGACGATTTCTTCAAGCTCGCACACAGAGTCCTCCCGACCGACGGTGTGATGCTGCTGCACACGATCACCGGGCTGACGGGCCCGCAGTGCGCCGAGCGCGGCATTCCGCTGACGTTCGAGACGGCGCGGTTCATCAAGTTCATCGTCACCGAGATCTTCCCGGGCGGGCGGTTGCCGTCGATCGAGATGGTCCAGGAGCGTTCGGCGCAGGCGGGGTTCACGTTGACCCGTCGGCAGTCGCTGCAGCCGCATTACGCCCGGACCCTCGACCTGTGGGCCGCGGGCCTCGAGGCGCACCGGGACGAGGCCATCGCGATCCAGTCCGAAGAGGTCTACGAGCGGTACATGAAGTACCTGACCGGCTGCGCCGACGCGTTCCGGATCGGCTACATCGATGTCAACCAGTTCACTCTGGAGAAGTAGCGGTACCGCCAGAAACCCGCGGCATGCGGTCTTAAATGCAAATTATGCGGCTCGGCCCGGTGTAGGGTCCCCGGGGATGGCCACCTGGTCAAGGTGTGCGTCCATCGGGAGGACACATGTCTGACGAATCACCGGTCCCCACGCACAGGCGATCTAATCTGGACGATGTCCAGGCACATTACGACCTTTCGGACGAATTCTTCGCACTGTTTGTCGACCCAACCCGCACCTACAGCTGCGCTTACTTCGCGCGCGAGGACATGACCCTGCAGGAAGCGCAGGTCGCCAAGCTCGACATGACGCTGGACAAGCTGGGCCTCGAGCCCGGCATGACGCTGCTCGACATCGGCTGCGGCTGGGGCTCGACGATGAAACGCGCCATCGAGCGCTACGACGTCAACGTCGTCGGCCTGACCCTGTCCAAGAACCAGTATGCGTACTGCAAACAACTGCTCGATGGAGTCGACAGCACGCGTTCGCGACGGGTGCTGCTGCGGGATTGGGCAGAGTTCGGCGAGTCCGTGGACCGCATCGTCGTCATCGAAGCGTTGGAGCACTTTGGCTTTGACCGCTACGACGATTTCTTCAAGTACGCTTACGCGGCTCTGCCGGCCGACGGTGCGATGCTGCTGCACACGATCACGGGGTTGCACGGAAGGCAGCTCATCGAGCGCGGCATCCCAGTGACGATGGAATTGGCCAAGTTCATCAGGTTCATCGTGACCGACATCTTCCCGGGCGGCCGGCTGCCGACGATCGAGAAAGTCGAGGAACACTCGGAGAAGGCCGGGTTCAAAATCGTCCGCATGCAGTCACTGCAGCCGGACTTCGCCCGGACCCTGGATTTCTGGGCCGAGGCGCTCGAGGCGCACAGGGACGAGGCCATCGCGATCCAGTCGGAAGAGGTCTACGAGCGGTACATGAAATATCTGACCGGCTGCGCCAAGGGATTCAGGACCGGCTACGTCGACTGCAACCAATTCACGCTCGCGAAGTGACCTTGGGTATCGTTGCAGGCCAGACACCGCCACGCGGCATACCCGCACTTCAGGCGGCGAACGTGATGTCAGGAGAGCAAGACGAGAATGGCTGAGCAACCGAGCCCGACGAAGACGCGGACGCGCTTCGAAGACATTCAGGCGCACTACGACGTCTCCGATGATTTCTTCGCTCTGTTCCAGGACCCGACCCGGACGTACAGCTGCGCCTACTTCGAGCCGCCGGATTTGACGCTCGAGGAGGCCCAGCTGGCCAAGATCGATCTCAACCTGGACAAGCTCGACCTCAAGCCGGGCATGACGCTACTTGACATCGGCTGCGGCTGGGGGACGACCATGAAGCGCGCGGTCGAGAAGTACGACGTCAACGTGATCGGCCTGACGCTGTCCAAGAACCAGCACGCCCGCAGCGAGCAGGTGCTCGGGGCGCTCGACACCGGCCGCTCGCGCGAGGTTCGCCTGCACGGCTGGGAGGACTTCATTGACCCGGTCGACCGGATCGTGTCGATCGAGGCCTTCGAGCACTTCGGCCATGAGAACTACCCCGACTTCTTCAAGCGGTGCTTCGACATCATGCCCGACGACGGCCGGATGACCATTCAAAGCAGCGTGAGCTACCACCCCTACGACATGGCCGCCCGCGGCAAGAAGATCACTTTCGAGACGGTGCGTTTCATCAAGTTCATTGTCACCGAGATATTCCCGGGCGGCCGATTGCCGTCCACCGAGATGATGGTCGAGCATGGCGAGAAGGCCGGTTTCGTTGTTCCCGAACCGCTTTCGCTGCGGCCGCACTACATCAGAACGCTGCACATGTGGGGCGATGCGCTCGAAGCCAACCGGGACAAGGCCATCGAAATCACCTCCGAAGAGGTCTACGAGCGGTACATGAAGTACCTGCGCGGGTGCGAGTACTACTTCGACTACGAGTTGCTCGACTGCAGCCTGGTGACCTACCTCAAGCCGGGTGCCGTCTCCGCCTCCTAAGTTTTTGCGGCGACTGTCGGATCGGGGCTGCGCCGTTCGTCGAGTAGGTAGAGAGTGGAACACAGGGTTTCGCTCACTACCGGAGGTGACGACAAATGCAGTATGTAGCACTGTTGATCAGCCAGGAGCAAGACCGCTCACCCGAAGACGCGGCCGCCGCGATGGCCGAATGGGAGAACTTCCACGCCAAAGCCGGGCCCGCGATCAAGTCTGGGGATGCGCTGGCCCCCGCCGCGGCGGCGGTGGTCATCTCCGGCGGCCCGGACGCGCCGGTCGTCACCGACGGCCCGTTCGCCGAGGCCGCGGAGGTGGCCTGCGGCTTCTACGTGTTCGAAGCGGAAAACCTCGACGAGGCGCTGGCGCTGGCGCGCGATGTCCCGCTCGCCAAGTTCGGGGCGGTGGAAGTGTGGCCCGCGGTCCACTCGGTTGACCTGTCCCGCAAGCTCACCGGCAACGACTGGCTCGCGCTGCTGCTGGAGCCGGGCGAATCCGCACACACGCCGGGCACGCCGGAGTGGGAGGCCATGGCCGCGAAGCACGCCGATCTGCACGCGGCCGCCGGCGACCACATCGTCGGCGGTGCCGCGTTGCACGACCGGTCCACGGCGACGACCGTGCGGGTGCGCAACGGCGAGGTCCTGATCACCGACGGGCCGTATGTCGAGGGAGCCGAAATCGCCACGGGCATCTACCTCCTCGGCGCCGCGGATCGCGACGAGGCCGTCAAGGTCGCGTCGATGATCCCCGCCTCGACCGTGCAGTTGCGGCAGCTGGCCGGGATCTCCGCGCTCTAGCTCGCCGATGACGGGCCTGGACGGCGTCTTCCGCCGGGAGTGGGGTCCGGCCGTCGCCGCGCTCGCGCGGTGGTCCGGCGACCTCACGGTCGCGGAGGACGCCGTCCAGGAGGCCTGCGCCGAGGCGCTGCGCACCTGGTCTCGCGACGGCGTGCCGGACAGCCCCGGCAGCTGGCTGGTGACCGTCGCCCGTAACCGCGCGCGGGACCGGCTGCGCCGCGAATCGGTGCGCCCCGGAAAGGAATTGGCCGCAGTGGTTGACGAGATTCGGGCGCGCACCGATCACACCGACCCGCACCCCGTCGTCGACGACGAGCTGCGGATGATGTTCACCTGCGCGCACCCGGCGCTGGACCGGCCGTCGCAGCTGGCGCTCACGCTGCGGTTGGTGTCCGGGCTGACAGTCGGCGAGATTGCCCGCGCGCTGCTCCAGAGCGAGGCGGCCGTCGGCCAGCGAATCACGCGCGCCAAGAACAAGGTTCGGCACGCCAACATCCCGCTGCGGGTGCCACCCGCCGAGTTGCTGCCCGAGCGCACACCGCACGTGCTCGGCTGCATCTACTCGGTGTTCACCGAGGGCTATTGGTCGACCGCCGGCCCGTCGGCGATCCGCGACGAACTGTGCGACGAAGGCGTCCGGCTGGCACAGGAGCTGTGCGGGCTGATGCCGCACGAGCCGGAGGCGCACGCGCTGGCCGCCCTTGTGCTGCTGCACGATTCGCGGCGCGCGACCCGGGTGGACGCCGACGGGCTCTTGGTGCCGCTCGAGGAGCAGGACCGCCGCCGCTGGGACCGCGGCCGCATCGCCCGCGGGCTGGACCGATTACGGCGGGCCGAAGGATCGACCGGCCCCTACCTGCCGCAGGCGGTGATCGCCGCGCTGCACGCGACGGCGCCGTCCTGGGAGCAAACGGATTGGGTCACCATCTGCGCGGCCTACGACCGGCTGCTGTCGATCACGGACTCCCCGGTTGCCCGCGCCAACCGCGCGATCGCGATCGGCTTCCGCGACGGCCCCGACGCGGGCCTGGCGGCGCTGGACAGGGCGGCGGACGACCCCCGGCTGGGCCGCTCGAATCTCGTCGCGACGCTGCGCGCCGATCTGCTTCGGCGCGCGGGACGGCCCGCCGAAGCCGTGCGGTGGTACCGAACGGCGTTGCAGTCCAACGGCTCCGAGCCGGGCCGCGAGTTCCTGCGGCGCCGCATCGCCGAGTGCGGCGGTTAGGTCAGCCGCGAAATCAGGCCTCCGCGAAGTTGCGGGTGACGGCCGGGTCCACCGGGATGCCCGGGCCTGTGGTCGTCGACACCGTGATCTTCTTCAGGTAGCGACCCTTCGACGACGACGGCTTGAGCCGCAGCACCTCGTCGAGCGCGGCGCCGTAGTTCTCCGCCAGGCTCTTCTCGTCGAACGACGCCTTGCCGATGACGAAGTGCAGGTTGGCCTGCTTGTCGACGCGGAAGTTGATCTTGCCGCCCTTGATGTCGGCCACGGCCTTGGCGACGTCGGGCGTGACGGTGCCGGTCTTGGGGTTCGGCATCAGCCCGCGCGGACCTAGGATCCGCGCGATGCGGCCGACCTTGGCCATCTGGTCGGGCGTGGCGATCGCGGCGTCGAAGTCGAGGAACCCGCCCTGGATCTTCTCGATCAGGTCGTCGCTGCCGACGATGTCCGCGCCGGCGGCCTGCGCCTGCTCGGCCTTGTCGCCGACGGCGAAGACCGCGACCCGGGCCGTCTTACCGGTGCCGTGCGGCAGGTTGACGGTGCCGCGGACCATCTGGTCGGCCTTGCGCGGGTCGACGCCGAGCCGGATCGCCACCTCGACGGTCGCGTCCTGCTTGGCCGACGACGTCTCCTTGGCGAGCTTGGCCGCCTGAAGCGGGGTGTACAGGTTGTCGCGGTCCACCTTCTCGGCGGCGGCGCGGTATGCCTTGCTGTTCTTGCTCATTGATTCATCCAATCTGGTGTTGGGTCGTGGTTAGCGGGCCGAAGCTGGCCCTCCCACGAGGTCTGATCTGTCGGATTCCTCCTCGGGCCGTACCGGCCCGCATCGTCACCCGACGGGTGGTGCTATTCGACGGTGATGCCCATCGACCGGGCGGTACCGGCGATGATCTTGGCGGCGGCGTCGATGTCGTTGGCGTTGAGGTCCGCCTTCTTGGTCTCGGCGATCTCTTTGACCTGATCCCAGCTGACCTTGGCGACCTTGGTCTTGTGCGGCTCGGCCGAGCCCTTACCCACGCCGGCGGCCTTGAGCAGCAGCTTGGCGGCCGGCGGCGTCTTGAGCGCGAAGGTGAAGCTGCGGTCCTCGTAGACCGTGATCTCCACCGGGATGACGTTGCCGCGCTGGTTTTCTGTCGCGGCGTTGTACGCCTTGCAGAACTCCATGATGTTGACGCCGTGCTGGCCGAGCGCGGGCCCGACCGGCGGGGCAGGGTTGGCCTGCCCGGCCTGGATCTGCAGCTTGATCAGCCCAACGACTTTCTTCTTCGGGGCCATGAGATGTTGTGGTTCCTTCCTTGCTACTGCGCTGAATTCGCCGGCTCCTCCTCGGGGCGTTCGCCGCCCCGCATCGTCGCCGGACTAAATCTTCGAGACTTGGCTGAACGTCAATTCGACGGGGGTTTCGCGGCCGAAGATCGACACCAGCACCTTGAGCTTCTGCTGTTCGCCGTTGACCTCGCTGATGGTGGCCGGCAACGTCGCGAACGGTCCGTCCATGACCGTCACCGATTCGCCGACCTCGTAGTCGACCTCGACGGTCGGACGCTCCAGCCCACCGGCCTCGGCGACCGTGGCGGTGCTGGCCGCGCCCTTGGCGGCCTTCTTCGCCGCCCCCCGCGGCAGCAGGAACTTCACCACGTCGTCGAGCGCCAGGGCCGACGGGCGCGATGTCGCCCCAACGAAACCGGTGACGCCCGGGGTGTTGCGCACCGCGGCCCACGAGTCGTCGGTCAGGTCCATCCGCACCAGGATGTAGCCCGGCAGCACCTTGCGGTTGACCTGCTTGCGCTGGCCGTTCTTGATCTCGGTGACCTCTTCGGTGGGCACCTCGACCTGGAAGATGTAGTCGCCGACGTCCAGGTTCTGCACCCGGGTCTCCAGGTTGGCCTTCACCTTGTTCTCATATCCCGCGTACGAGTGGATGACGTACCAGTCGCCGGGCTTGCTGCGCAGGTCCGCCTTGAGCGCGGCGGCGGGGTCGTCCTCGACCTCCTCGCTCGGCTGGGCCTGCGCCTCCTCGCCGGGAGTGTCGGGGGTCTCGAGGGTCTCGCTGGTCTCGGCGGCCTCGGTGGTCTCGGCGACGTCTTGCACGTCGACCGCTTCTCCCGCGGACGTGTCACCGTCGAAGGTAGTCACGGTTTTCAGTCCTTCCTATAACTCAAAGCTCAGCCGAACACCAGCAGCACCAGCTTGGCCAGGCCGAAATCAGCCAGGCCGACCAGCGCCACCATGAACGCCAGGAACGCCAGCACCACGGAGGTGTAGGTGAGCATCTGCCGGCGGTTGGGCCAGATCACCTTCCGCATCTCCGCAACGACCTGCTTGAGGTAGTTGTAGACGAATGCGAACGGGTTGACCGAACGGGCGCCGGGCTTCTTCGCGGTCTTGGCCTTGGCCGTCCGAGCCGTCCGGCCCTTTTTGGACTTGCCCTCCTTGGCGACCTCGACCTCGTCCGGCGACTCCGCGTCCACGGACGAACCCGAGTCGTCGGCCACGCGGTGCCGCGTCCGCTTGCCGGTCGGCCGTTGGGGCCGGGTCACCACGGCCGTCCGACCGCCGCTGTCGCGGCTCTCGTCAGTGTCGCCGCCGTCGCGTGCGGCGTCGTTGGCAGCGTCGCCCTCGTCGCTCACCGCATGCTCCTTTGTTTGCTAGTTTCCTGCGAGCCGTCCCGCATGATGGGGCACTTCTTCCAGTGTCCACCATGGCACGGTCCGCACGGGTCCGTCAGCAGGGGCGACAGGACTTGAACCTGCAACCTGCGGTTTTGGAGACCGCTGCTCTGCCAGTTGAGCTACGCCCCTTCGCGGTTGGCAGGCCAACCTGCGCTTACCTGCCGGGGCTTACATGACAGGCGCGCTCCCCGATTAGTCGAATCCCGGAAAGCGCGCTGATGCTGGGAAAACCCCGAGGTCCGAGTGTACATCGGCGTGGGAGTCAGATACTAATTACGCGGTTCTGACGACCTGGCCGGTTTCCTTGTCCCATCTGAGCTGGATGGAATTGTCGCCCTCGTGGCCCATCAGGGTGGTGTAGGCGAGGAGCAGCACCTCGCCATTCTCGTTTGTGCAGGTGTTCTTGGTGACGACGATGTCGGCGCCGAAACGCTCGTCCACCGATTCGATGTCCATACGACCGAAAAGCTTGTCGCCGACCAGCAAGGGCGTGCGGTATTGGAATCGCTGGTCGACCTGGACGATCTGCATGGTCTCCATGCCCACATCGACGTTCCGGAAGAAATCGTCCTGGATGATCTTCGCGAAGATCGACACAAAGGTGAGCGGAACGACCAGGGCGCCGTATCCCAACTCGGCGGCCGCTTGCTCGTCGAAGCAGGCCCGGTCGGTGCACTTGATCGCCCGCGCGAAGGCGCGATTCTGCTCCCGGCCGATCTCGAAGTAGTCCGGGTAGATCCACGTCATCCCTCGGACGTCGGTTTTGAGAGCCATGGATTACGCCAGCTTGGCCGACGCGATCGCCCGACCGAAGATCTTCTTGCCGCCGGTGGTGGCCGTGAGGGCGATGGTGACCGACTTGCTGTCCGGATCCACCGATTTCACCCTGCCGCTGAAGACCAGCTCGGCACCCTTGCCGTCGTTGGGCACCGGGACCACAGCCGTGAACCGCACGTTGTACTCCGTGACGGCGCCGGGGTCGCCGACCCACGACGTCACGTAGCCGCCGCCGATGCCCATCGTCAGCATGCCGTGCGCGATCACCGTGTCCAGCCCGACGACCTTGGCGATCTCGTCGTCCCAGTGGATCGGGTTCAAGTCGCCGGAGACCCCCGCGTAGTTCACCAGGTCCTGACGGGTCAGTGGGTAGGTCTTCTCCGGCAGCCGGTCCCCGACCTTCACCGAACTGAACTCACGCAGCGCCATCAGAAAATCCCGCCTCCCCATTTTCGCCGGCACGGCCCGCCAGGGTCGTGTAGGTCTCCTGCACGATGTCACCTGCCTCATCGGTGATGATGTTCTTGGTCACGATGATCTGGGTGCCGTGCGCCTCGCGCATCGAGTCCAACCACACATCGCAGTAGAGCTTGTCACCCGCCACGATCGGCTTCGCGAACTTCAGCACCTGGTCGACCTGGACGATCTGCGCTTCCTCGACCGAGATGTTGGCGTATTTGAAGAACGCCGACTGGGCCTTGTAGCCGAAAACGCAGATGAAGGTCAGCGGGGCGACCAGGGCCTTGTAGCCGAGTTCGGCGGCCGCGTCCTCCTCGTAAAACGACTTGTCGTCGTTTTGCACCGCCACCGCGTACTCGCGGATCTTCTCCCGCTCCACGACGTAGTAGTCGGGATAGCGGTAGTGCATCCCGACGATGTCCGCGCTCAATGACACAGGTCTAGAACCTACCTAGCCAATCTCGATGAATGCCTCGGGGCTACCGCGTCTCCCGATGGGGCTGGTGCTTGCCGCAGTTAGGGCAGAACTTCTTCAGCTCCATGCGGTCGGGGTCGTTGCGGCGGTTCTTCTTGGTGATGTAGTTGCGGTGCTTGCACACCTCGCATGCCAAGGTGATCTTGGGCCGCACGTCGGTACTGGAAGCCATGTCCGTTCTCTCTCAAATCTCTCGCGTCGCGCTCTTGTGCTGTTGTGCTGTAGCGATGGCCGGACTCGAACCGGCGACCTAACGATTATGAGTCGTTCGCTCTAACCGACTGAGCTACATCGCCTCTGGTCCACCCCGCTTCGGGGTGTTGGCCGCCTGCCTGCTCGGCGTCCGCCGAGCCCCCTAACGGAATCGAACCGTTGACCTTTTCCTTACCATGGAAACGCTCTACCGACTGAGCTAAGGGGGCCGTTCACCCAAGCGACAGTCCTGCCGCGGGCCAAAAAGAGGGTACAGCCTGGGACGCAACGTCACCAAACCACCGACGTGGGCCTGGTCGGCTCCCGAAACGAGTTGGCGGCCGGTGAGCTAATAGATCACCCGCCCTCGCCGTGACGGGGTTGCCACGCGCTGAGATCGCTGAACTCGTCGTACTCCTCGCCGTCCTTCTCTTCCGGGTCCGACTCACCGAGCAAGGTCCGCAACGCGAGATGAACGGCCTCGCGCGTGTCGGCCAGATGGAACCGACGTATCGCCTCTTGGACCAGCTCGTCGTCGATTTCGATCTCGACCTTCCTCATGGGCCAACAATACCCATTAAGGGTGTCGTGAACCGAGCGGCGAGTCGCGGACGAGCCACTAGTCTGGTCAGGTGTCAGAGGACCGGCTGTATTTTCGCCAACTGCTCTCGGGTCGCGATTTCGCCGCCGGTGACATGTTCGCGACGCAGATGCGCAACTTTGCCTACCTGATCGGTGACCGCCAGACCGGCGACTGCGTGGTGGTCGACCCCGCGTATGCCGCCGGTGACCTGCTCGACGCGCTCGAGGCCGACGGCATGCACCTGTCCGGTGTGCTGGTGACGCACCATCACCCCGACCACGTGGGTGGCTCGATGATGGGCTTCCAGATGGAGGGCCTGGCCGAGCTGCTGGAGCGGGCGGCCGTCCCGGTGCACGTGAACACCCATGAAGCCGTGTGGGTTTCGCGGGTCACCGGGATCGGCCTCGGCGACCTGACCACCCACGAAAGCCACGACAAGGTCAGCATCGGCGATATCGAGATCGAGCTGCTGCACACGCCGGGGCACACCCCCGGCAGCCAGTGCTTCCTGCTCGGCGACCGCCTGGTCGCCGGTGACACGCTGTTCCTCGACGGTTGCGGCCGCACCGACTTCCCCGGCGGGGACTCCGACGAGATGTACCGCAGCCTGCAGCGGCTCGCCGCGCTGCCGGGCGACCCGACAGTCTTTCCGGGACACTGGTATTCGGCCGAGCCGAGCGCTTCGCTGTCGGAGGTCAAGCGCACAAACTATGTGTATCGCGCCGCCGACCTCGATCAGTGGCGAATGTTGATGGGCGGGTAATTGACGTGGGGCAATTTATGGGCCGAATACCTCTAGGATCGGTCCAACGAAATTTCCCGCCGAAGATCACTGTGATATAAGCGGAGGGTGGATTCAATGGGGTGGATCCAGGGCGGCTGGCACGGGGTGACAAATGTGGGGTCCAGCACCTGGTTGGCGTGGGCGGCGTGGGCCGCCATCTTGCTGGGTGTCGTCGCGCTGATCTTCACAAATCGCCAGCTCAGACTCAACCGGCGGGTGGCCGCGGAGCGGATCCGACCGCACGTCGCAATGTTCATGGAACCGCATGCCGCCGACTGGCATGTTATCGAACTCGTGGTCAGGAATTTCGGCCAGACGGCGGCCTACAACATCCGTTTTTCATTTCCGAATCCGCCGACGGTGGCCGAATACGAAAACGCCGCCGACGGCTATGCCGACGTCGCAGAACTGAAGCTTCCGAGCGAGTTGCCGGTGCTCGCGCCAGGGCAGGAATGGCGCATGGTGTGGGACTCGGCGCTCGACCGCGCCGAAATCGGAACCGGCATCGAATCCCGCTTCACCGGGACCCTGATCTATTACGACCGCCCAGACAAGCCGCGCGGTTGGCGGTTCTGGCAGGGCGAGCGACCCGCCCTGCAGACGACCGTGGTGCTGGACTGGGATGCCCTGCCGCCGGTCCAGCGCATCGAGTTGATGACGACGCACGACCTGGCGAAACGGGAAAAGCAGAAGCTGGAGCTGTTGCGCGGGCTGCTGACCTACTTCCACTACGCGAGCAAGGAGACGCGCCCCGAGGTGTTCCGTAGCGAGATCGAGCGGATCAACGGCGCCGTGCAAGAGACGCAGGAGCGCTGGCGCACCCGGGTGCTCGACCAGCCCACCGACGTCAGCGTGCGCTGGGGCGACGCCGAAGCGGATCTGGCCAAGCACCGCAGCCAGCACGTCTGACGCGGGATAAAAGGAGCAACTTATGAGCGGTCCGGTCCACTACAGCAAGCAGGACTCCATCGCGGTCATCAAGATGGACGACGGCAAAGTCAACGCGCTGGGCCCGACCATGCAGCAGGCGCTCAACGAGGCGATCGACCGGGCCGACAGCGACAACGCCGGGGCGCTGGTGATCACCGGGAACGACCGCGTGTTCAGCGGCGGCTTCGACCTGAAGATCCTGACCTCGGGTCAGGCGCAGCCCGCGATCGACATGCTCAGGGGCGGCTTCGAACTCGCCTACCGGCTGCTGTCCTACCCCAAGCCGGTGGTGATGGCCTGCACCGGCCACGCCATCGCGATGGGCGCGTTCCTGCTGTCGTCCGGCGACCACCGGGTGGCCGCCCACGCCTACAACATCCAGGCCAACGAAGTCGCGATCGGCATGGTCATCCCGTACGCGGCCCTGGAGATCATGAAACTACGGCTGACGCAGTCCGCCTATCAGCAGGCCGCCGGGCTGGCCAAGACATTCTTCGGCGAAACCGCCCTCGCGGCGGGCTTTGTCGACGAAATCGTGTTGCCCGAGATCGTGGTCAGCCGCGCCGAGGAGGCCGCGCGTGAGTTCGCCGGCCTGCACCAGCATGCCCACGCCGCAACCAAATTGCGCGCCCGCGCCGAAGCGCTCAAAGCCATTCGCGCCGGAATCGACGGAATAGAGGCCGAGTTCGGGCTCTGAGCCGTCGGCGCTGGAGAACCGAGCAGGCGAACGCGGTGGCAGGTAAAAGACCTGGCCACCGCGTTGCTCGCCTCCTCGTCGCCAGTGTGGCACGTACGCCGCGCGCCGTCACTTCACCTTCGTGGGTCAGTCGTCCGCCGAGGTCCATTGGTAGGGAAGGAATTTCCCGTCGAATGTCACCACCACCCGGTCACCCGACGCGTGCGGCCGCTTTTGCAGGTCGACGCTGAAGTTGATCGCGCTCATGATGCCGTCGCCGAACTGCTCGTGGATCAGCTCCTTGATCGCGCCGCCGTACACCTGGAGGGCTTCATAGAAGCGGTAGATGGTGGGATCGGTCGGCACGGCGGTGGGCAGGCCGCCGCGCATGGGCGGGGCCGCCAACAAGGGCACCGCCGACTCGTCGAGGCCGAGCATTTCAACGAGGACCTTGCCGAGCTCGGCGGGGATCGGGTGCTGGCCCAGCAACGCCGACGTGGTCCATAGCACCGGCCTGTCGATCGCGTCGGCCAGCTCCTGCCAGGTCAGCCCCCTGGCCAACCGCGCGACGACGACCTGTTCGGTGAGTTCGTTTCTCGTCATGCGTATCAGCATTGCACTGGTTTGGTACAGGCTCATGTCGGCGGACAAACACGCTCTGCGAATCTGATATCGCCCTCGATATCGAATTCTGCGGCGACCTATATCCCCTACCTGCCGAGCCTCACCCGGGTTTGGTGGCCGCGACGAGGCGAGTCGAAAACCACGGCGGCCTGCGCGACGACGCCCATGCCCTGGGCGCGCGCCGAGAGGGTCTTGAACGATCCGTCGATTCCGTAGTCGCCGCGGTGATCATGCACGGGCACAAGCGTATTCGGCCACCCGCGGTCACCAGCGCCCGTGGTGGACGACCTCGGCGAACGGGCGTCGATTCGGCTTGCGGATCGGGGTGAGCGGCCGGTCGGCGGGATACCCGACGCCGAGCAGGAAGGCCACCTGGTGGTCGTCGGGCACGCCCAGGATGGCGCGCGCTTTGTCCTGATCACCCACCGACGAATGGCCCGTCCCGATGCCCAGGTCGGTGGCCGCGATCATCATCGCCATCGTGGCCTGGCCGATGTCGTAGGTGTCGGTGACCAGCCTGCGCTGGTCCGGCGGCTCGGGCACGACGATGGCGATGGCGGCCGGGGCCGCCGCGATGTGACCGGCGCCCTGCCACACCGTGGACAGCTGCTGCAGCTGATCACGGTCGGTGACGATGACGAAGTCCCACGGCTGCCGGTTTTTCGCCGACGGCGCCCGCCAGCCGGCCTCGGCGATGCGGTTCAGGTCTTCTTCCGACACCGGCTCCGGTTTGTACTGCCGCACATTGCGCCGCGCGCTGATCGCGTCCCAAGCTTCCATAACCTTTTCGAACGGCATGTCGGCGCAGAATCATCCCCGCCCGTCGGTGCGGCGTTCTATGGTGGCAGCGCAATGGCCCTCCATCTCCACCGCGCCGAACGCACCGACCTGCTCGCCGACGCTCTCGGCGCCCTGCTGGCCAACCCCCAGTCCGACCCGTTCGCCGAGGAGCTGGTGCTGGTGCCCGCGCGCGGCGTGGAGCGCTGGCTTTCTCAGCGGTTGTCGCACGTGCTGGGGTCCGGGCCCGCCGGCGGCGACGGGGTGTGCGCGGGGGTGGCGTTCCGCAGTCCGGCGTCGCTGATAGCGGAAATCACTGGCACCGTCGACGACGACCCGTGGGCGCCGGAGGCGATGACGTGGCCGCTGCTGGAGGTCATCGACTGCAGCCTCGACGAGCCGTGGTGCGTAACGCTGGCAACACATTTGGGCCACTTCCACACCGGCGAGGAGTCGGAGCTGCGCCGGGGCCGACGGTATGCGACGGCGCGTCGGCTGGCGGGGCTGTTCGCGTCGTACGCCCGGCAACGCCCGCCACAGTTCCGGCTGCCAGCGCAGGTCCTCGTCCAGGTTCTCCGTGTCGCCCGCCAGCCAGTCGGCGAGCAATTGCGGGCGTTGCCGGGCGTACGACGCGAACAGCCCCGCCAGCCGACGCGCCGTCGCATACCGTCGGCCGCGTCGCAG
>NZ_LZKK01000248.1 GCF_001672815.1 Mycobacterium sp. E796
CAACGGCGCATAGATGACCGCGTCGGCGGGCTGCGCGAGCACCTCGTCGACGCTGTTGGTCGCCGTCACGCCCAGCGTCGAGGAAGTCGCCGCGCTGCTGCGCTCCGGCAAGAACGTGGTCACGCCGCTGGGATGGTTCTACCCGACCGAAAAGGAAGGCGCCCCACTGGAAGTCGCGGCGCAGGCCGGCAACGCGACGCTGCACGGCGCCGGCATCGGGCCCGGTGCGGCCACCGAGCTGTTCCCGCTGCTGCTCTCGGCGATGTCCACGGGCGTGACATTTGTTCGCGCCGAGGAGTTTTCCGACCTTCGCACCTACGGCGCGCCGGATGTGCTGCGCCACGTGATGGGCTTCGGCGGGACGCCGGACTGCGCGTTGACCGGCCCCATGCAAAAGCTGCTCGACGGCGGCTTTTTCCAGTCGGTCCGGCTGTGCGTCGACCAATTGGGCTTCGCCGCCGATCCGCAGATCCGGTCGTCGCAGGAGGTGGCGGTCGCGACCGCGCCGATCGACTCGCCGATCGGGCCGATCGAGCCCGGCCAGGTCGCCGGGCGCCGCTTCCACTGGGAGGCCCTGGTGGGTGACACCGTGGTGGTGCGGATCACCGTGAACTGGCTGATGGGGTCGGAAAACCTCGACCCGCCTTGGTCTTTCGGGTCCGGCGGGGAACGCTACGAGATCGAGGTGCGGGGCAACCCGGACACCTTCGTGACGGTCAAGGGCTGGCAGCCGGAGAGCGTACAGGCGGGGTTGGCGAGCAATCCGGGGATCGTCGCGACGGCCGCGCACTGCGTCAACGCGGTCCCCGCCACCTGCGCCGCCCCGGCGGGGATTCAAAGCTTTTTCGACCTGCCACTGATCACCGGCCGGGCCGCGCCAGGGTTGGCGCGCTGAAGGAAAGACGTTATGCCAGGGCCACAATCGCTCGTCGTTGACGAATCCCTCGTCGTACCTGTCCTTGCCGACGAGGCCTTCCAGCGCACGCTGCCCGCACCGCTTCCCGAGCTTTTCAAGCGCCGGCACGGCCCGATTCCGCCCGTCCGGGAGGTGCGCCAGCAGACCGGCGCATGGGACGCCGCGGGCCAGACCCGCGTCGTGCACCTGGCCGGCGGCGCCAGCATGCGCGAGGAGCTGACCAGCGTCGACCCGCCCCCGTCGTTCGGGTACCGGTTGACCAAGATCCGGGGTCCGATGGCGCTGCTGGTCGATCACGTTGTGGGCGAATGGATCTTCGCCCCGGCGGCGGGCGGGACCGAGATCACCTGGCGCTGGGACATCTATCCCAGGTCGCCGCTGACATCCTGGGGCCTGCCGCTGTTCGGCCGCATCTGGAAGGGCTACGCGCGACAAGCGTTGCGGGACCTCTCGACGATACTGACGGGCTGACCCTGCAAGGCCGTTGCGCGCCTTTCGGTACGGTCGACACCATGTGCCGACTTTTTGGCTTGCACGCCGGGACAGACGTTTGCACCGCGACCTTCTGGTTGCTGAACGCACCGGACAGCCTGTCCGCGCAGAGCCGGAAGAACCCGGACGGCACCGGCGTGGGTGTGTTCGGCGCGCACGGTCGGCCGCAGCTGCACAAGGAGCCGATCGCGGCCTGGCAGGACACCCAATTCGCCACCGAGGCGCACGAATTGACCGGCACCACCTTCGTCGCACACGTTCGTTACGCGACGACGGGTTCGCTCGACGTCCGCAACACCCACCCGTTCCTGCAGGACGGCCGGATCTTCGCGCACAACGGCGTGGTCGAGGGGCTGGACGACATCGACGAACGGCTGCGCGAGCTCGGCACCGACGGCCTGGTGCTGGGCGAAACCGATTCCGAGCGGGTGTTCGCCTTGATCACCGGCTCGATCCGCGCCCGCGACGGCGACGAGACGGCGGGCCTCGTCGACGCCGTGCGGTGGCTCGCCGGGAATGCGCCGATCTACGCGGTCAACGTCCTGCTGAGCACGGCCACCGACATGTGGGCGCTGCGCTACCCCGAAACCCATGAGCTGTATGTCCTGGACCGGCGACTCGATGGTGCGCCCAATTTCGATATGCAGACCAACCGAATTCGCGCATGGTCTGAGCCGCTGTGCAGCCGGTCTTCGGTGGTGTTCGCGACCGAGCGGATGGACGAGGACCCACGGTGGACTCTGATCGCACCTGGCGAGCTCGTCCACGTCGACGCCGAATTGCGCGTCACCACGGAGTTGGTGCTGCCCGACCCGCCGAGCCATCAGCTCCGTCGCGAGGATCTCAGCGAGTCAGTTCAGCGCGCGCAGCACACCGGTACATCGGCGTGACAACCAGACGCGCGCTCGTGCTGGCCGGCGGCGGGATAGCCGGGATCGCTTGGGAGACAGGGGTTCTGCGCGGCATCGCCGACGAGTTCCCGGCGGTCGGCCGGAGCCTGTTGGATTCGGAGGTGCTGGTGGGAACCTCGGCGGGTTCCGCGGTCGCCGCCCAGATCGGCAGCGGCCGCCCGATCGAGGCGCTGTTCGACCGGCAGGTCGCCGAGTCGTCGGCCGAGATCGATTCCGGCGTCGACATCGACGACATCACCGAGGTCTTTTTGACCGCCTTGGGCCAGCCCTACGACGACGCGCTGGACAGGACCCAACAGCAGATGCGGCGGATCGGGGCCGTGGCGTTGGCGACCCAGACCGTTCCGGAGCCCGTCCGGCGCCAGGTGATCGCCCAGCGCCTGCCGTCGCACGACTGGCCGGAGCGGGCGCTGCGGATCACCGCAATCGACGTCGCCACCGGCGAACTCGTCGTCTTCGACCGCGACTCCGGCGTCGGGCTGGTGGACGCGGTGGCGGCCAGTTGCGCGGTGCCGGGGGCGTGGCCGCCGGTGACGATCGGCGACCGGCGCTACATGGACGGCGGCGTCGGCAGCTCGGTCAACCTCGGCGTGGCCGGCGATTGCGACGCGGCCGTGGTGCTGGTCCCATCAGGGCCCGACGCGCCGGCGCCGTTCGGCGCCGGACCCGCCGCCGAGATCGCCGCGTTCGCCGGCGCGATCCACGCGGTGTTCGCCGACGACGACTCGCTGGCCGCGTTCGGGCCCAACCCGCTGGACCCGCGCTGCCGCATCGACTCCGCGGTGGCCGGGCGCGAACAAGGCCGCCGCGAGGCGCGGGCCCTGGCGCGGTTCCTGGGCGCCTGATCAACCCTCGAGCGCGGGCGGGCTCGTCTGTTCCGAATCGGTTTCGAAGGCGTCCAGGGCCCGATCGGCCTCGGCGCGGCCCGCCGCGATCACCTCCACCGCGCGGTGAAAATCCAGGCTGCGGCAGGTCGAACGCGGCACCTCGATCAGCAGGTCGGGCGGATAGGCCGACAGCGTATGGCGGGTCAGCGCCGACTGCGCGATGTCGAACGCGCGGTACACCACCTCGAAGCTGCCCAGTTTCGGAATGACGCTCGTCGCGTCGAGTTCGCCCGCCCCCGACGGCGATTCCTCGTCCCATTCGTCCGGCGAGGTGTCCGCGCCGAATCGGCTCAACACGGCGCGCGCGGTCGGCCGGTCGAGCAGTGACCTGACGGCCGTCGTGTCGAGCAGCGCAGAAGTGCTGCGCACCATGCGGTTCAACCATTCGGCGGTGGCGCCCGGCTCCGGCTCTCGTTTTGGGATCACCTCGCTGCCGCTGACGCCCACAGCGATCGTCAGGTCGGCGTCGACCGCGGCCAACGGCGCCATCGGCAGCGGGTCCAGGATGCCGCCGTCGGCGAGCAGGCGTCCGCCCACTTCGTGCGGGGCGATCACGCCGGGAATCGCGATGGACGCCCGGATCGCCTCGTCGAGCGGGCCGCGCTGAAACCACACCGACTTGCCGGCCAGCAGGTCCGTAGCCACCGCCGTGTAGGGAATCGGCAGTTGCTCGATGGCGACCGGGCCGAGGATGTCGCGCACCGCGTCCAGAATCTTCTCGGCCCGCAGCACCCCCGCCGCGCTGATGGACGGGTCCAGCAGCCGCAGGATGGTGCGCTGCGTCAACGACTTCGCCCAGTCGGCGAACTCGTCGAGGCGTCCGGCCGCCTGCAGACCGCCGATGATCGCACCCATCGACGAACCGGTGATGCCGACGATTTCGTAGCCACGCGCCGACAGCGACTCGATCACCCCGATGTGGGCGTAACCGCGGGCGCCGCCGCTGCCCAGCGCCAGCGCCACCCGGGTCGGTGAAGATTGACGCGCCACCGTTCCGCCACGTCCGCCGGGCATGCGTTCATTTTGCTCGGCCGAGGCCCCCTCGGCGGCGGAGGAGGCAGTTTTTGTACCCGTGATCACAATTGGGGCGGGCGCGGAACGCTACCCGCATTCGTCGTTGGCGGCCGCGCGGGCGGCGGTGATCACGGCCGCCTGTCGGGCCGGTGTCAGGTCGGCCCACCGGGCGTTCCAGGTGCCGGGCGTGCCCGAATGCGACGCTTGGACCATCCGCAGGTACGGCTCGAACAGCGACCCATCCGTCTTGGGCTGCGCCTCCATCCAGACCTTCGCGGCGTGGCAGGCCTGGAAATACTCCTCCTCGGTCGAATCCGCGGGCACATCGACCCTGGTCGTCACCCCGCCCGGCGAGAGGCCGACCGCGCCGGGCGGCGGCGACGAAGGCCCGGCCGGGATGGCCGACGGCCGTGCTGACGGCACGGCGACCCCGCCGTTGGGTGCGCCCTGCGAGCAGCCCGTGACCGCCACTAACAACGCCGCGACGAGCACCGCACTCCGTTGCCCGGGGAAACGACCGCACCAACGCACCGTCCCAATCTATGCAACACTGGCTGCCGTGACGGAGCGCTTGGGATTTTGCGAGTGTTGTCGGCCCTGACCCGCCGCCGCTTGCCCGATCCGTTCACCCTGGAGCTCCCCAATGTCTGTTCCCGTTGCGACGCGTGCTGTCGCCTCCGGTGCGCTTCGCCCCCTGACCGTCTCGTCGCCGTCCTCGGGACCCACCCGGCTGCGGGTGCCCGACCTGCTATATGCCACCGACCAGGCCGCCGACCAGGTCCTCAGCGGGCGCTGCGACCACCTGCTGCCCAAGGGCGGGATACCGGAGTCCAAGCGCTGGTTCACCCGCATCCACGGCGACGACGAGCTGGACGTCTGGCTGATCAGCTGGGTCCCCGGTCATCCGACCGAGCTGCACGACCACGGCGGGTCGCTGGGCGCGCTGACCGTGGTGTCCGGGTCGCTCAACGAATTCCGTTGGGACGGAAGGGGTTTGCGCAGACGCCGGCTCGACGCAGGTGATCAGGCCGGCTTCCCGCTCGGCTGGGTGCACGACGTGGTGTGGGCGCCCAGGCCAGTCCCGGAGCCGGTGGCCACCTTCAAGGTGCAGCCGACGCTGAGCGTGCACGCCTACTCGCCGCCGCTGACGGCAATGTCGTATTACGAAGTCTCCGAGCGCAACCGGCTGCGCCGCCAGCGCACCGAACTGACCGACCAACCGGAGGGACCCTGATGAGCCGCATCGACGTCGTCCTGAGATCGGCCCGGCGCCGGTTTCGCCGCCTTCGCGCCGTCGAGGTGCCCGAGGCGCTGCGGCGCGGGGCCGTGCTGGTCGACATCCGGCCGCAGGCCCAGCGATTCCGCGAGGGCGAGATCCCGGGCGCGCTGGTGATCGAGCGCAACGTCCTGGAGTGGCGCTGCGACCCGACCAGCGACGCCCGGCTGCCGGAGGCCGTCGACGACGACGTCGAATGGGTGATCGTGTGCTCCGAGGGCTACACGTCCAGCCTGGCGGCGGCCGCGCTGCTGGATATCGGCCTGCTCCGGGCCACCGACGTCATCGGCGGCTACCACGCGCTGGCCGGTTCCGGTGTGCTGGACCAGCTGCGCGGTGATTCGGCCGGCGCAAGCCCGGGGCTGGCGAACGCCGTTCGACGCTGGCTCTAGCCGCGCTTGCGATCGCCGCTAGCCGTTGGAGTGCAGCAGCGGCCGCAGTCGGTCCGTCTTCTCCGGCGTCCAGCCGGGCGGCGACAGCACCGCGGCCCAGCCGTTGGCCACGTCGGCGACGTAGTGGTGCCCATGCCCGTCCGGCACGTCGACTGCGACCGCCATGTCGGCCGAGACCTGCAGGAACGTGACCACCGGGATCCAGTACGTCTCGGGCAGCACGTCGTAGCCGCGTTTCTCGCGCAGCCAGTCCGGCTTGGCGAACAGTAGATCCGGGGTCCACCAGGCGATCGGATCGGAGGCGTGCTGCAGATAGACCACCCGCGGGTGGTCCCATGCGGCGTCCGGACGCCCGAGATCGCTTGCGCGAGCGACGAATCGGACGTTCTTGCCGTCGTTGTAGATCGGCAGCCACTCCGGGGAGCCGGCGTCGCGCGTCGACGTCAGGTCCGTCCAGATGGTGTTGTTGAACGTCGGCCCGCTGAACAGCGCGCCGTCGGTGCGGGCCAGCACGTTGTTGAGGCTCATGAACGGCGCCTCGCCCCCGAACGATCCCAGGCTTTCGCCGAACACGACGAGCTTGGGCCGCTGCCCTTCCGGCATCTGGCGGATCAGCCGGTCGACGGCCTCGAACAGCGCCTGGCCGGCGTGGCGGGCGTTTTCCTTGTCCACCAGGAACGAAAGCCAGCTCGGCAGGAACGAGTACTGCATGCTGACGATGGCGGTGTTGCCGTTGTACATGTACTCCAGCGTCGAGGCCTCCGCCTCGTTGATCCAACCGGTGCCGGTGGTTGTCGCGACCGCGACGACGGCGCGCTGCAGCCCGCCGGTGCGCTGCAGCTCGCGCGCCGCGAGTTCGGCGGTCGCGGTGATGCCGTCCGCGGAGTTCAGCCCGGCGTAGGCGCGAATCGGCTGCATGGCCTGGGATCCGTTGAACGTGGTCAGCTCGTCGACCCGCGGGCCACCCTCGATGAAGACGCGGCCCTCGCGGCCGAGCGACTCCCACGACACCAGCGACTGCGGGCCACCGGACCGCAACGGCGTTTTGGGTGGTGCGGTGTCGGGGCTCTCCTCGTTGTTGGCCGACGCGAAGGTGTTGTTCATGGTCCGCATGGCGAACTTCAGCACGACGCCGTTCATCAGGGTGATGCTCAGCACCAGCAGCGCGACCACGACGATGGTCACCGAGAGGCGAAACGGTGCAATCCGGTCCAGCTGCCCGACCAGGAAACTGATCAGCCACCGGATGAATTGGCCGATTTCCACGAGCGTGAACAGCACCACGATCGACAGCACCGCGGCGATGGGGTAGTCGTACCACTTCAGGTGCGCGACGCCCATCAGGTCGCGCACACGGTCCTGCCAGACGTGGAACCGGATGGCCATCACGACCATGCCGACCAGTCCGACCGGGATCAGCACCTTCCATGCCCAGCGCGGCGGCGGCGGGCTGTAGTTCCGGGTGCGCATGTAACGGACCAGCCAGACGGCGAAGACCCCCAGCCCGTAGCCGATGGCCCCGGAAAACCCGCTCACGAGGCCCTGAAACACCGCGCCGCGGGGCAGCAGCGACGGCGTCATCGAGAACCAGATGAAAACCAGGCCGACCGCGGTGCCCATGAAGGTGTAGTGGCGCACCCACCAAGGCTTTTCATGCGGATGCGCCTCGTGCTTGTGAGGTGCCTCAGCGGCTTCCGGCGCGGCTTCGCGCACCGCTTCGTCGTCGGGGGCGGTCGTCGCGGGACCCGGGTCGCTCATCGAAGCGTCCTATCGGTGGGTGAAGTTGGGGGGCCGCTTCTCGATGAATGCCGCCATCCCCTCCGACTGGTCCTCGGTCGCGAACGTCGAATGAAACAGCCTGCGCTCGTAGAGAAGTCCCTCGGACAGCGTGGATTCGAAGGCGCGGTTGACGGCTTCCTTGGCCATTCGCGCCGCCGAGCGCGACATCTGCGAAATGGTGGTGGCGACGGCCTTGGCCTCGGTCATCAGGTCCTCGGCCGGTACCACCCGCGAAACCAGGCCGCTCCGTTCGGCTTCGGCGGCGTCGATGGTGCGCCCGGTCAGGATGAGGTCCATGGCCTTGGCTTTGCCGATCGCGCGCGTCAGCCGCTGCGAACCGCCCATGCCCGGCAGCACACCGAGTTTGATCTCCGGCTGGCCGAACTTCGCCGTGTCGGCGGCGATCAGCAGGTCGCACATCATCGCGAGCTCGCAGCCGCCGCCCAGCGCGTGTCCGGCCACCGCGGCGATGGTGGGGGTGCGGACCGCGGCGAGTTTGCCCCAGGCGGCGAAGAAGTCGGCGCCGAACGCGTCGGCGAAGGTCAACGCGGCCATTTCCTTGATGTCGGCGCCGGCCGCGAATGCCTTGGCCGAGCCGGTGATGATGATCGCCCCGATTCCGGGATCTTCATCCAATTCGGTTGCCGCGCTGGTGACTTCGGTCATCACCTGGCTGTTGAGGGCGTTGAGCGCCTGCGGTCGGTTCAGCGTGATGATCCCGACCCGCGCATCGCGCTCGACGAGGATGGTCTCGTAGTTCTCTGTCACGCCAACCGCCTTTCTAGAATTTCAAGTCGTCGTCGACCGGCGCGAAATACGCCTCCACGTCGGCCGCGGTGATCTCGGCCAGCGTCGCCGGGGACCACTTGGGATTGCGATCCTTATCGATGATCTGCGCGCGGATGCCCTCCACCAGGTCGTGGGAGCGGGCCGCGGTGGACGACACCCGATAGTCCTGGACCAGAACCTCTTCCAGGGTTTCCATCTTGGCGGCGCGACGCACCGCCTCCAGCGCCACGGACACGGCGATGGGGGACCGGGTGGCGATCAGGTCGGCGGCATCGGTCGCCCGGCCGCCATGGCTGCGCAGGGCCGCAAGGATTTCTTCCACCGTGTCGCCCGCGAAACACGGGTCGATCCAATCGCGTTGGGCGACAAGCTCGCTCGATGGTGGTTCGATGGCATGCGCGGCCAGCGCACCCTCGACGCCGTCTTCGACGATCGCCTTGACGAACGCGTCCAGTTCGTCGCGCGGGACGTAGTGGTCGGCGAATCCCATGGCGATGGCGTCGGCCCCGGAGAACGGCGCCCCGGTCAGCGCGGCGTGCAGGCCCAGCGCACCCGGCGCCCGGGACAACAGAAACGCCCCGCCGACGTCGGGAACGAACCCTATGCCCACCTCCGGCATTGCCACCTTTGAGGTTTCGGTCACCACGCGGACGCTGCCGTGCGCACTGACGCCCACGCCGCCGCCCATCACGATGCCGTCCATCAACGACACATACGGCTTGGCGAAGCGCCCGACCTGACCGTCGAGCAGATACTCGTCGCGCCAGAACTTCCGGACCTCGACGCCATCCTTGCGGGCGCTTTCGTAGACGGCCACGACGTCGCCGCCGGCGCACAATCCGCGTTCGCCCGCCCCGGACAGCACGACCGCCCGCACCGCGTCGTCGTTTTCCCAACGGGTGAGCACCGCGCTCAACGCTTCCACCATCGTCTGATTCAGCGAGTTGATCGCCTTGGGCCGGTTGAGCGTGATCAACCCGACGCCGCCTTCGACCCGGGTCAGGACCTCCTCGGATTCGACAGCTGCCTCGGTCAACGCCCTCGTCCTCCCAATCGCCGCCCGGTCTCGACCAGCAATCTAGATCGTCACGACCGCAGCGATCCCCGCGGGTAAGGTTTATGTTTAACCGGACGACAACAGCAGAGCCCGTTAAATAGCCTCAAAACACCGAGAAAACAGCAGGTCCGTTGGGAACTAGGGCGACCCGCTGGTCGTTGAGCAGGTGTTCGCACAGCTCGAACCCATAGCCATAAGAGAGGATCCGACGGTGCGGGAGACAAGTAACCCGGTATTTCGTTCGCTGCCCAGGCAGAGCGGGGGATACGCGCAATTCGGCACTGGCGCGGCCCAGGGCTATTACCAGGCCGACCCCTACGCGGCTCCCTACCAGGACACCAGGGCGTCTCGGCCGCTGACCATCGACGACGTCGTCACCAAGACCGGCATCACGCTGGCCGTGCTGACCGGTGCCGCGATCGTTTCTTACTTCCTGGTGGCATCGAACCTGGCCTTGGCAATGCCGCTGACCCTGATCGGCGCGCTCGGCGGTCTCGGGCTGGTGCTGATCGCCACCTTCGGGCGCAAGCAGGACAGCCCGGCGATCGTGCTCAGCTACGCCGTTCTCGAGGGCCTTTTCCTCGGCGCCGTCTCGTTCGTGTTCGCCAATTTCCAGGTCTCCAACGCCAATGCCGGCGCGCTGATCGGTGAGGCCGTTCTGGGCACGATCGGTGTGTTCTTCGGGATGCTCGTCGTCTACAAGACCGGCGCCATCCGCGTCACGCCCAAGTTCACCCGGATGGTGGTCGCCGCCCTGTTTGGAGCGCTGTTCCTGATGCTCGGCAACTTCGTCCTGGCGATGTTCCACGTCGGCGGCGGAACGGGCCTCGGTCTGCGCAGCGGCGGACCGATCGCGATCATCTTCTCGCTGGTGATGATCGCCATTGCGGCCTTCAGCTTCCTGATCGACTTCGATGCCGCCGACCAGATGATCCGGGCGGGTGCGCCGGAGAAGGCGGCGTGGGGCATCGCGCTGGGCCTGACCGTGACCCTGGTCTGGCTGTACCTCGAGATCCTGCGCCTGCTCAGTTACCTGCAAAACGACTAGTCCCGGCTCCGACGGGAAAACCGGCACGCCCGCAGGCGTGCCGGTTTTTTTGTGCGCCCGCGCGATGTCACATCCGCGACCGCTGGATGCGTCTGCTGGTTGTCAGCACACATTCGCTCGCGAAAGGCAGCATCATGAAGCACATCGTGATTATCGGCGCCGGCTATGCCGGCATGGCGGCCACCACCCGCTTGGCGCGCCGGGTCAAGGGCCGCGACGACGTGCGCGTCACCCTGGTCAATCCGCAGGCTCGTTTCACCGAGCGGCTGCGCCTGCACCAGGCGGCGTCGGGCCAGCGGCTGGCCGACCTCGAGATCCCGGACATGCTCGCCGGCACCGACGTCGAGTTCGTCCAGGGATGGGTCACCGGCCTCGACGCCGACGCGCGGACGGTCCGTCTCGACGACGAGCGCACGATCGGCTACGACGCCCTGGTCTACGCGCTCGGCGCCGTCGCCGACACCGAGGTCGCGCCCGGCGTCGACGAATTCGCCTACACGCTCAACAATGCCCACGACGCCGGGTTGCTGGCCCAGCAGCTGGATCGGCTCGGCGCCGGGACGGTCGTGGTCGCCGGCGGCGGCCTGACCGGCATCGAATCGGCGGCCGAGATCGCCGAGCGGCATCCCGATCTCGACGTCGTCCTGCTGAGCCGGCAGAGACCCGGATCGACGATGGCCCCCAAGGCGTGTGCCCGCCTGCACGCCGGGTTGGCCCGGTTGGGCGTGCGGGTGCGTTCCGGCGTCGACATCGTCAAGGTGATGCCCGACGGGGTGGCCCTGGCCGACGGCGAGGTCGTCGCGGCGCGGGCGGTGCTGTGGGCCACGGGCGTGCGGGTGTCGCCGCTGGCGGCCGCCGCGGGCCTGCGCGTCGACGACCGCGGCCGAATCGTCACCGATGCGGCGCTGCGCTCGGTGTCGCACCCGGACGTGTACGTCGTCGGCGACGCCGCGGCGGTCCGGCAAGGGTATGGCCTCGTGCACGGCACCTGCCAGAGCGGCATCCCGACCGGTGTGCACGCCGCGGCCAACATCGTGCGGGAGCTGAAGGGCAAGCAGCCCAAACGATTTCGCTTCGGCTATGTCCACCAGCCGGTGAGCCTGGGCCGGCACGACGCCGTCATCCAGTTCACCCATCCCGACGACAGCCCGTCGCGTTTCTATCTGGCCGGTCGGTGGGCCGTCGCCTACAAGGAAACGGTGAGCGCCAGCCCGTGGACGACTTACCGGTTGCTCAAGTTGCTGCCCGCGCTGGGGGCCATGACCTGGCGGCGTGGTGGGGGCTTCACCCGATGAGCGCCGACGAGCACGCGTTCGTCGAACACCGGAAGCTGTTGTTCGCCATCGCCTATCGGATCCTGGGCTCGGCGGCCGACGCCGAAGACGTGGTCCAGGATGCGTGGCTGAAGTGGTCGGCGGCCGATCGGGGTCAGGTCGCCGACCCCAAGGCCTACCTATCGCGCATTGTGTCGAACCTGTCGATGGAACGACTGCGCTCGACCCGGCGCCAGCGGGAGACCTACGTCGGGCCGTGGCTGCCCGAGCCGATCCTCACGAGCGAAGACACGGCCGAGGACGTCGCGGCAGCCGAATCGGTGTCGATGGCGATGCTGGTCGTGCTCGAGACGCTGAGCCCACTGGAGCGCGCGGTCTTCGTCCTCAAAGAGGTGTTCGACTTCAGCTACGCCGAAATCGCTTCGGCCGTCGAGCGTTCCGAGGCCGCGGTGCGCCAGGCGGGCCACCGCGCCCGCAATCACGTGCAGGCGCGCCGGCCCCGGTTCGAGGCCGACCGCGGCAAGAAGCGCGCGGTCACCGAACGCTTCTTTTCCGCGGCGACCGGCGGCGACATCAACGACCTCATGCAAATGCTCGCACCCGATGTCACGCTGTGGACGGACGGCGGCGGAAAGGTGCGCCAGGCGCTGCGCCCGGTCGAGGGCATGGCCAAGGTCGCCGCATGGCTCGCCGGTGTCACCAAGCGCCCGTATGAAGGCGTCGAAATCGCCGATATGACAGCCGAAGTCGTGGACATCAACGGCGGCCCGGGCATCGTCTTCTCGGCCTCAGGCCACGTGATCGCCACGCTCACAGTCGAACTCGACGCGCACGGGCGCATCGTCACCATTCACAACGTGGCCAATCCGGACAAGCTGCGCGCCGTCGCGGATGGGGTTCGGCGCGGCTGACGCTTTTGTTTGCGCACTCACGGTTTTCGATGTGCACTGACGGCGCAGCCGCTCGGCGTGTCGCCGCCGACGACTCACACGCAAAACCCAGGATTCACACCCGGTCGCGCGGCGCGGCTAGCTCAGCCGCTCGATCACCATCGCCATGCCCTGGCCGCCGCCGACACACATCGTTTCCAGGCCCAGCGTCTTGTCGTGCGTCTGCAGGTTGTTGAGCAGCGTGGTGGCGATGCGCGCGCCGGTCATGCCGAACGGGTGGCCGAGGGCGATCGCCCCGCCGGACACGTTCAGCTTGTCCTCGTCCATGCCCAGCTCGCGCGCCGAGCCCAGCACCTGGACCGCGAAGGCCTCGTTGATCTCGTATAGGTCGATGTCGCCGATCGACATGCCCGCCCTGGCCAACGCCTTCTTGCACGCCTCGATCGGGCCCAGGCCCATGATCTCCGGCGACAGGCCGCTGACCCCGGTGGACACGATGCGCGCGAGCGGCGTCAGGCCCAATTCCTTGGCTTTCGTGTCGCTAGTGATCACCAGCGCGGCCGCGCCATCGTTCAGGGGACACGCGTTGCCGGCGGTCACCGTGCCGTTGGGCCGGAACACCGGCTTGAGCTCGCTGACCTTCTCGTAGGTGGTGCCCGGGCGCGGGCCGTCGTCGGTAGTGACGGTGGTGCCGTCGGGCAGGGTCACCGGGGTGATCTCGCGCTCGAAGAAGCCGCTCTTGATGGCCTCCTCGGCGCGGTTCTGGCTGCGCACCCCCCAGCGGTCCTGCTCCTCGCGGCTGATGCCGGTGAGGATGGCGACGTTCTCGGCGGTCTGGCCCATCGCGATGTAGACGTCGGGCAGGTTCCCGTCGGCGCGGGGGTCGTGCCACTCGTCGGCGCCCTGAGCCGCGGCGGCCGAACGCTCCTGGGCCTCGTCGAACAGCGGGTTCTTGGTGTCGGGCCATGAGTCGGAGTTGCCCTTGCCGAATCGGGACACGGTCTCCACACCCGCGGAGATGAACGCGTCGCCCTCGCCCGCCTTGATCGCGTGGAACGCCATCCGGGTGGTCTGCAGCGACGACGAGCAGTACCGGTTGACCGTGGTGCCCGGCAGGAAGTCGTAGCCCAGCTCGACGGCGACGACGCGCGCCATGTTGAAGCCGGATTCGCCGCCCGGCAGGCCGCAGCCCAGGATGAGGTCGTCGATCTGGTGCGGGTTGAGCGCGGGCACCTTGTCCAGCGCGGCGCGCACCATCTGGGCGGCCAGGTCGTCGGGCCGCATGGACACCAGCGATCCCTTCATGGCGCGGCCGATCGGCGAGCGGACGGCTGAGACGATGACGGCTTCAGGCATGGTTTGTTCCCTTCCAGCGGACGCGGGCTCGCTTCCCAAGCGGGTGTTTTGTCACCCCGACGGGCTAGAACAAATCTAGTCGGTGCCGACCGGCTGGGAATCAGACGGGGCGGGGGCTACGGCCGCCGGGCGCCGCCACAGCCGCGTCACGAGGGTCAACCGCGCGGGGGACTCGTCGAGCCTCGGTGCGACGGCGGGGACCGAAACGTCAGGCGTCGGGCTCTCGACCTCGACGCCCAGCGCGTCGCACACCGCCTCCAGCAGCGCCTCGGCGGCCAGCGCGTACGCGGTCGGCGAAGGGTGGAAGCCGTCGGCGGAGAACATCTGCTCGGGCGCGGTCCGGAATTGGGGTGCCAACAGCTGCGCCATCGGGACCGGCACGCCGCCCGCCCCCCGGACGGCGGCGGTCTGGGCACGGGCGAGCTGCGAAGTCCGCGCGTGCGCCAGCGAGCGAAGCGGCTGCGGGATCGCGCTGATGACACCGAGATCGGGGCAGGTGCCGACGATCACCACCGCGCCGCGGGAGCGCAGCTTGCGCACGGTCAGGGCCAGCCGTTGCGCCGACTGGCTGATGCCATTGAGGGCCGTGACGTCGTTGGCCCCCAGCATCATCACCGCCACGTCCGGCGGCGGGCCGGCCACGAACATCGCGTCGACCTGACCGGCGACACCCTTCGATGTGGCGCCGACGATGGCCTTCGTGCTCAGCCGGACGACCTTGCCCGCCCGCTCGGCCAGCCCGCGGGCGATCAGCACGCCGGGCACTTCCTCGGCACTCATGCAGCCGTATCCGGTGGCCGTCGAGTCACCGAAGATCATCAGGTGCAGGTCGGCGGTCATGCCGCGCTGCCATCGCTGCACGGGCCCGCCGCCGGCGCTGTACTTGCCGTCGGCGCGCGGCGGGATGTCCCAGGCCTTCGGAATGACGGTGCGCGTGTGCGCCGCCTGGCCAACCAGCAGGTTGCGTGCGCCGAGATAGGCAGTCCCCGTCGAGGCGAGCGCGCCGGCTGTGGCCAGGGCGATCGTCGAACGACGCGGCACCCGGATGGTCACAGGGCCAGTTTAGTTCGGCTCAAGGGTTTGCGCGGGCGGCTTATGAACAATGTGGTCACGTTGTGAATCAATTGTGGTATCGAATCAGATTCTTCAAACGTTCTACTCAGCAAAGGCTGTCAAGCTAAGTTTCAAGGGTTGGCTGAACGCCCTGGAGAGTGGGCTGAACCGGACGCTTGGCTGCCTCGTCACATGCTGTATCGGACTACAAGGGCGTAGGAAGTGTTGAGCATGACCGCACCTAGCAAGGTATCCGGTTCCCCCCGGAATACCGTTCGGCCGCATGAGGTCCTCAAGCGACGTAGAGTCGAGGCACGCAGATTTGCCATCAGCGACGGCGCACCGGTCGAGGTACTCGAGTCCGGTCCCAGCGTTGCTGCGCGGGTAGCTAACCTCGCGTCCCGGCTCACCATCCGGCCGGTCTTGGCCGTCGGCAGCCACGTTCCCAACCTGCCGTGGCCGTGGGGTTTCATCGACGTCGCCGCCCGGGTCCTACTCCCGGTCTCCGCCACCGTCCGCGAGACGGTGAACTTGCCCAACGCTTCCGCGCAGCTGGTGCGCGCCCCCGGAGTGCTGCCCGCGGACGGCACCCGCCGGGTGATCGTCTACCTGCACGGCGGCGCGTTCTTGACCTGTGGAGCAAACTCTCACGGCCGCCTGGTCGAGACGCTGTCGAAGTTTGCTGATTCACCGGTGCTGGTCGTCAACTACCGGCTGTTGCCCAAGCACTCGGTAGGGATGGCCCTCAATGACTGCCACGACGCGTACCAATGGTTGCGCGATCGTGGCTACGAGCCGGACCAGATTGTGCTCGCCGGCGACTCGGCGGGCGGGTACCTCGCGCTGGCCCTGGCGCAACGCCTGCAGGAGGAAGGGCACGGGGACTCCGATATGCCCGCGGCGCTGGTAGCGATCTCGCCACTGCTGCAGCTAGCAAAGGAATGCAAGCAGGCGCACCCCAACATCAAGAGCGACGCGATGTTCTCCGCGAACGCGTTCGACGCGCTCGTCGCATTGGTTGCCAGCGCCGCCGAAAAGAATATCGTCGACGGCAAACCCGAAGAGATCTACGAGCCCCTGGACCACATCAAGCCCGGCCTGCCGCGGACGCTCATCCACGTTTCCGGATCCGAGGTATTGCTGCACGACGCGCAGCTGGCGGCGTCGCGGTTGGCGGCGGTAGGTGTGCCGGCCGAGGTGCGAGTCTGGCCCGGCCAGGTCCACGACTTCCAGCTGGCCGCGCCGCTGGTTCCGGAGGCGATCCGTTCGCTGCGTCAGATCGGCGACTACATCCGCGAGGCCACCGGCTAGCGCGACGACGGCGAGCGCCGGCAGGCGCGAGTGAGGAGTCGCGCAATCGGACCTAGCGAGTGTGCGCCGCGCGAAAGCGCCTGAGACGATGAACGCATGCGGATCGCGCAGCACATCAGTGACCTCATCGGGGGAACGCCGCTGGTTCGGCTGAACTCCGTCATTCCCGACGGCGCCGGCACCGTGGCGGCCAAGGTCGAATACCTCAACCCCGGCGGCAGCTCGAAGGACCGGATCGCGGTGAAGATGATCGACGCCGCCGAGGCCAGCGGGCAGCTCAAGCCGGGGGGAACCATCGTCGAACCCACGTCGGGCAACACTGGCGTCGGCCTGGCTTTGGTGGCCCAGCGGCGCGGGTACAAGTGCGTGTTCGTCTGCCCCGACAAGGTCGGCGAGGACAAGCGCAACGTGCTGCTCGCCTACGGCGCCGAGGTGGTCGTGTGCCCGACGGCGGTGCCGCCCGACCACCCGGACAGCTACTACAGCGTCTCGGACCGGCTGACCCGGGAAATCGACGGGGCCTGGAAGCCCGACCAGTACGCCAACCCGGAGGGACCGGCGAGCCACTACGCCACCACCGGCCCGGAGATCTGGGCGGACACCGACGGCAAGATCACCCATTTCGTCGCAGGCATCGGCACCGGCGGGACGATCACCGGCGCCGGCCGCTACCTCAAGGAAGTGTCCGGCGGCCGGGTCAAGGTCGTCGGGGCCGACCCGGAAGGCTCGGTGTACTCGGGCGGCAGCGGTCGGCCCTACCTGGTCGAGGGCGTCGGCGAGGACTTCTGGCCGGACGCCTACGACCGCACCGTTCCCGACCAGATCATCGCGGTGTCGGACTCCGACTCGTTCAACATGACCCGGCGGCTCGCCCGCGAGGAGGCGATGCTGGTCGGCGGGTCGTGCGGGATGGCGGTGGTCGCCGCGCTCAAGGTGGCCGAGGAGGCCGGACCCGACGCGCTGGTGGTGGTCCTGCTTCCTGACGGCGGGCGGGGCTACATGGCGAAGATCTTCAACGACGCGTGGATGTCGTCGTACGGATTCTTGCGGGCGCGCCTCGACGGGTCGACCGAGGAGTTCAGCGTCGGCGATGTGCTGCGCCGCAAGTCCGGTGAGCTACCCGACCTGGTGCACACCCATCCGTCCGAGACGGTGCGCGACGCCATCGGCATCCTGCGCGAGTACGGGGTTTCGCAGATGCCCGTGGTCGGCGCCGAGCCGCCGGTGATGGCGGGGGAGGTCGCGGGCAGCGTTTCCGAGCGCGAGCTGCTGTCCGCCGTCTTCGAGGGCCGGGCCAAGCTGGCCGACGCGGTCGCGCAGCACATGAGCCCGCCGCTGCCGATGATCGGCGCCGGTGAGCTGGTCAGCGCGGCGGGCAAGGCACTGCGCGACTGGGACGCGCTGATGGTGGTGGAGAAGGGCAAACCCGTCGGGGTGATCACCCGGTACGACCTGTTGGGATTCCTGTCGGAGGGGCCCCGCGGATCCACGGGCCGGCGTTAGCGCCGCTTAAACCGCTTAGCCAAGCCGGCCCGAGGTACTGTAATTCGGCCTGGTTCAGCTAACGCAGTGGAGGGTTGCCCATGTCCGATCAACCGTCGCCCGGCGAGTCCTACCCGCCGCCCCCTGGGGCCGGTGG
>NZ_LZKK01000249.1 GCF_001672815.1 Mycobacterium sp. E796
ACCAAAGGAGAAACCGACAATGAAGATCAAGCAAGCGATCGCCGGCTCGTTGCTCGCGGGCGCCCTCGGGTTGGCCGCGGCGGGCTTCGGCGCCGCGGTGGCCAGCGCCGATCCGCCGCCGCCACCACCGGGACCAGGGCAACCCGGACAGCCGCCGCCCGGTCCGGGGGGTCCGGGCGGACCGTTCGGGGCTCCGCCGCCCGGGCCCGGTGCACCGGGCGGACCATTTGGGCAGCACCCCGGCGGACCACCTCCACCGCCGCCGGGATTCTGACGCCGGCCGTCCAGCGCACCGACGAGCGGTGGTCGCCCCAATCAACCCGGTTGGGGCGACCACCGCTCCCTCAATTCACGCCCGCGTCGAGCGGCAGGCTAAGCCGGAACTGAGCCCCGCCCTCGCGCGGCAGGCACGTCAGCTCCCCGCCATGGGCGCGCGCCAGCGCCCTGGCGATCGGCAGGCCCAGCCCGGCACCGCCGTGGTCGCGGGCGCGACCGGCGTCCAGGCGCACCAGCCGCTCGAAGATGCGGTCGCCCTCGACATCGGGGATCCCGGGGCCGGTGTCGGTGACGGTCACCTCGGCCGCGTGGTCGCGGGAGCGCAGGTCGACGCTGATGGCGCCGGCCTCGGGGGTGTAGCGCCGG
>NZ_LZKK01000250.1 GCF_001672815.1 Mycobacterium sp. E796
CTGAGGTCAATTCGCTTGGGCGGCCCCGTCGTCCCGCTCGTCAGCATCCGCACCGCCACGCCGGGCTGGGCGGCGGATCTGTCGCAGGCGTGCCCCCGGGCGTCGACGGAGGTACCGATGACCGCCGCCGTCGCGGTGCCGGCCGGGACCAGCGTGGCCAGGTCGTCGGGGTCGCCGACGATCAACGGCAGCCGCAGGGCGGCGATGTCGGCTCTGGTGCGGTCGTCACCGCGGCCGGGGTTGATGGTAACCACCGTTCCGCCGCCCAGCAGCACTCCGAGGAAGGCCGCGACGTGACCGGGCCGGTTGCGCAGCAGCATGCCGACGCCGGAGGCCTCGGCGGCCACGGATGCGACGCGCCGCGCGGCGTCGCCCACCTCGCGCCACGAGATCCATTGGCCCCCAAACTCGATCGCGTGCGAGTCGCGCTGCAGGTCGAGCACGTCGGCGATGCGCCGGCTGAGCGGGTGCATCACCGGACCTTCGGTTCGCGCGCGGCGACCTCGCCTTGCTGGGCGCGCGATTCGCGCAATTCAGTGGTGCCGAGCGGGTTGCCCAGACGCGTGTAGATGAGCCCCTGCTCCATGGCGGCGCGGTAGGGCCGGTCCAGCGACTCCCAGATCGCCTTCACTGTGCCCTGGGTCGCCGACGGCGGCTTGCCGGCGATGGTCGCGGCGATCTCGTGGGCGCGCCCCCACAGTCGGTCGCGGGCGACGACCTCCGAAACCAAGCCGATGCGCAGGGCGGTGTCGGCCCCGACCCGCTCGTCGTTGCCCATCAGCGCCATCCGCAAGGTCTCGCCCAGGCCGATGCGCCGCATCAGCCCGATCGGCTCCAGCGCGCACACCAGGCCCGCCGATACGTGCGAGTCGAAAAACGTTGCGTCGTCCGAGCAGATGACAACGTCGGATTCGTTGACGAAATAGAACGCGCCCGCGGTGCACATGCCCTGGACGGCGCACACCACGGGTTTCCACATCTTCTGCCACTTGGGACTGAGCGCCTCGCCCGGATCCTCGTGGTTCCACACGTTTTCCGGTTGACCGTACGGCGTCTTGATGTCGAGACCGGCGCTGAACGCCCGGTCGCCGGCCGCCCGCAGCACCACCGCGTGCACCGACTCGTCAAGCTTGACCGCGCGCCAGGCCCGGGCCATCTCCTCACACATCGTGCGGTTGAATGCGTTTAGCTGCTCGGGCCGATTCAGCGTGATGGTGGCGACGTGGTCGTCGGCGTCGACCTCGAGCAGGATAGTTTCAAAGCTCATCGGCATTGCCAATTCGGCTTCCGCTTTTCGACGAAGGCCTTGGGGCCCTCCTGCGCATCCTCGGTTCGCAGCACGCGCTCCCGGAAGGTCTCGGCGAGTATCTCGGCCTCGTGCAGCGGCACGTTCAGGCCCTTGAGGATGGCCAGCCGGGTTCCCCGCACCGCCAGGGGCGCATTGGAATTGACGATATCGGCGATCTCGTAGGCCCGGTCCAATAGGCGGTCGTGCTCGACGATTTCGCTGATCAACCCGAGTTCGTAGGCGCGCTGGGCGCTCATCCGCTCGTGCTTGCCCATCAAGGCCATCCGCAGCGCGATCGAGCGGGGCAACACTCTGGACACCCGCACCAATTCGCGCCCGGCCACCAGCCCGATGCTCACGTGCGGATCGAAAAAGGTCGCCTGCTCTGACGCGATGACGATGTCCGTCGTAGTGACCCAGTCCATGCCGGCACCGCAGCACAGCCCGTTGACCGCGGTCAGCACCGGCTTGGCCATGGTGCGAAACGGCGGGGTGCCCTCCTGCGGTGCCTCCCACTGGTCGTATGTCGACAGGTACGGGCGCTCGTAGATCACCTTGCCGTCTTCGGGAATGGCCTTCACGTCGGCCCCCGTGCAGAACGCGCGGCCGGTACCGGTGACGACCAGCAGCCACACCTTGTCGTCGTTCTCGGCTTCGTCGTAGGCGGCGCGGAGTTCGGTGATCATGTGCGGGCTAAGAGCGTTGAGCGCCTCCGGACGGTTCAGTGTGATGGTGGCCGTGTGCCCGTCGACGTGGTAGTTGATCGTGTCGAACGAGTCAGTAGGCATGCGTGCTCCCTCATCTGCCCTGGAACTTTGGCGCCCGTCGTTGCCGAAACGCCTCCAGCCCCTCTTTGAAATCGCCTGTCCGACACGAGAGTTCCAAATTGAACAGCTCCTGCGTCAGCGATTGGCTCAGCGTCGCGTGCAGGCCGAAGTTCAGGGCCTGCTTGGCCAACCCGATCGCGGCCGTCGGTCCCGAGGCCACCCGCTGGACCAGTTTCTCGACGGTGTCGTCGAGTTCGGACCCGCTCACCGCCTGGTGGATCAGCCCCCAGTCGGCCGCATCAATCGCGCTGACCTTCTCGCCCAGCAGCAGCATCCGCCTGGCCCGTGCCAGCCCGACCAAGCGGGGCAGCAGCCAGGTGGAGCCCGAGTCCGGGCTGAAACCGCGGTCCACGAACGGTTCCCAGAACACCGCGTCGGCGGCGGCGACGGTGAAGTCGGCGGCCAGCGCGAGGTTGCAGCCGAACCCCACCGCCCATCCCCGCACGCTGCAGACCACCGGCAGCTGAACGCTCGCGACGAGTTCGATGACCCGGTGGGCGGCGTGGGGGATCCGCCGCACCAGATCACCCGTGCGCGGACGTTGGCCGCCCGGCTCATTGGCGGCCACCCAGTCGGCGCCGGCGCAGAAGTCTTCTCCCGCGCCGCGGATGTGTATCGCACGCAACGAATCGTCGGCGGCCGCATCGGTCAGCGCGGCAACCAACTCACCGATCATCAACTGGGTCAAGGCGTTACGCCGCGCCTGGCGATTCAATGTGACCCGCAGGACCGTGCCATCCCGGCACGCCGTGACCGATCCCTCGGCCTCGGCCGCGTCGGCCCCACGACTCACCGTCTAACCCGGCCTTTCTCCGCCGATACGGTTACCCATACAGTAGGCAATACGATTGATACGAGGTATAAGTTAGCAAGGAAACCCTAACGACGGAACAGAGCGGGGCGAAACCCGTGGATAAGGGCAGCATGGCCGAGGGCACAACCGCTTCGCCCCACACCGGCGACGCCAAATTCGGCGAGGCGCCGCTCGCCCAAACGGTCGCGGCGGCCGGCGCCATGCGGCGCCTCAGTTCGCTACTGCTATCCCTCGAGCACCCGCACCCCACCGTCGACGCGATGCTCGAGAAGTTCGCCGAGTGGGAAGGCGAGTTGGCCGCCGCGGCCCCGACGGACAGCGCACCGCGAATCGGGGAGGTCGCCGACGACCCGCGCCGCGTTTACCTCAACCACGCCACCGACATCGGTGCCTACAACCCGTGCTTTCCCGAGTACCGGTTCGACGAGCTCGATGCCGAGAAGGCCGCCGGGGTGGTGTGCTTCCCGCTCGTCTACGAGGGGCCACCGGGACTGGTGCACGGCGGCTTCCTCGGCGTGTTCTTCGACAGCGTGATCCAGCACCACAATTGCGTCACCGGCCTTTCCGGCAAGACCCGGTCGCTGCTCGTCACCTTCCGCCGGCCGACGCCGGTGCTGACCGACCTGCGCTTCGACATCGTTCGCTCACAGGTCGAACGGGGCATCGAGTCGACGGCGCGGCTGCTGCTCGACGACGAAGTGCTGTGTAAGGGCGAGGTCAAGACGTTGGCGTCGCGGCCGGAGGACCTGACCGCATTCAAATTCGGCAGGCGGCGAAAGGAGTCCGGCAGATGAGCGGCTCCAGCGTTTCGGACGATCGTGTGCTCTTCGACGTCGACCCCGAGCGGCGCATCGCGACGATCACGCTGAACAACCCCAAGCAACGCAACTCCTACGACGCGACGATGCGCGAGGCCGTCGCCCGCTGCCTGGACCGGGTGGCGGAGGACGACGACCTCACGGTGGTGCTGTTGCGCGGAGCCGAGGGAGTCTTTTCCACCGGGGCCGACATGAACAACGCCTACGGCTGGTACGGCGACAAGGCCAAGGCGTCCGACGACGCGGCGGCCAAGCGTCGTCCAAGTCAGCGCCGGCGACTCACTGTGGACCGCAAGTCTTTTGGCTTCTACCACAACTTCATGGGCTTCCCGAAGGTGACGGTGGGGGAGATCGCCGGCTACGCGCTGGGCGGCGGCTTCGAGATGGCGCTGATGACCGACATCTCCGTCATTGCGCGCGACACGAAGATCGGCATGCCGGCCACCCGCTTCCTCGGCCCGGCCCTGGGCAGTCTGCACATGTTCTTCCACCGACTGGGGCCGGTGCTGGCCCGGCGGCTGCTGCTGACCGGCGACATCATCGAAGCCGCCGAGATCGAGCACCTCGGAATCTTCACCGACACATGCGATCCCGGCGCGGTGACGGCGCGGGCTCGCTATTGGGCAGAGAAGGCGGCGAAGATGCCCGCCGACGGAGTCGTCATCGCCAAGGAGGCGTTCCGCCTCGTCGAGCAGAGCCAGGCGTACCAGGGCGAAGAAGTCGCGAGCTACCTGTTTCACGCCTACGGCACCAACCTGCAATTCGCGCCGGGCGAGTTCAACTTCGTCAAAACGCGAGCAGAGCACGGCGCGAAGGAAGCCTTCCGGCTACGTGACGAGCATTTCCACGTGCCGGAGCCGCCGGAAACACAAGGGTAGCCGCCGCATCAATCCACCTCTGCCACAAGAGATTCAGCACAAGGGGGATCGACAGTTTGCCCGCCTCCGAGCGACAACGCGGGCGCGTCGTTTGTAGCTGATGGACTTGTCGCTATGAGGCGGGCACAAGGCATTTCCCCTCCGCTAGCGACTCGTGTGGCCGGTGTGACTTGGCGGGCAGTTACCGCGTCGCGGCCGCCTTGCTCCGTCCGCGCTGGGCGGGCGACTTGGTCGCCTTGCGTTGCCCCGACGGCGCGGACTTGCCGCCTTTACCGCCCTTTTCGATCAGGCTGGCCGCGTGGTCGAGGATGCAGTCCAGCCCGAATTCGAAATTCGTTTCGTCGGGCGCCCCGATGCGGTGTCCCTGCCCGGTCACCTGTGCGATCAGCGGTGTGGTGGCGGGATCGATGGCCACGGCGTCCTCGATGGCGCGCGGCCCGCTGTCCGGGGTCTGGTTCTTCTCGTACAGCCGATGCAGCACCACAGAACCGCGGACGTGAACCGAAACGGCCGAGTAGGTGTCGAAGGCATCCTCGGGTGACAGGCCGGCCTCGACCAGGTTGGCTATCGCGCGCTCCATCTCCTGGGCGCCCAACCGCGCCGCCTTCGGGCTGAGGGCGGCGCGAATCAGAATCAGGTCGCACAGAATTGGATTGCCCATGAACGTCTTACGCATCAGGCGGGCATGGTTGCGCAGCGTCTCGCGCCAGTCGCTGGCCTCGACGTAGGGGGTGGCAAACACGTACTTGCTGAGGGCGCGGTCGGTCATCGCGTTGAGCAGATCGTCCTTCTTGCGGAAGTACCAGTAGATGCTGGTGACGCCCACGCCGAGATGTTTGCCGAGCAGTGGCATGCTCAGGTTGTCTATCGACACTTGCTCCGCGAGTTCGAATGCGCCGCTGATGATGTCGTCGGGATTGATGGACCCGCGCTCGCGCCGTTGACGCTTATCAGCGGTTGCCTGCTTTGCCACTACGGGCACCTCCATCACGATCTAGCCGTGCCACCGGTAAGGTGGAATCTACCGGCGGTTCCTCTCTGACCTGCGTATACGCGGGCGTGTCGTCGAGTTTTCCGTCTGCTACTGTAATACCTATCGTAGGCTTTTTGGTAAAACGGCTGGACACATGGATCTAGGGCTGGCGAATGCCACCGCGGTGGTGGTCGGAGGCAGTCGCGGCATGGGTCTGGCCACGGCCCGCTGCCTGGCCGACGACGGTGCCCGGGTGGCCCTGGTCGGCCGCAGCCGTGCGGCGCTCGATTCCGCGGTGACGGACTTGACCGGTCGCGGCAGCCCGGACGCGCTCGGGCTCGACGCCGACATCGCTGACGCCGGCGCGGTCGCCAAGGTGTTCGCCGAACTCGCCGAGCGGTGGGACGGCGAACTCAACGTGCTGATCAACACCGTGGGGCCCGGCGCGCCAGGCAGTTTCGAGGCTCTCAGCGACGAACAGTGGCACCAGGCCGTCGAAGAGGGCGTCATGGGCATGGTGCGCTGTGTTCGTTCGGCACTTCCGCTGCTGCGCAAGGCCCAATGGGCGCGGATCGTCAACTTCTCGGCGCACTCGACTCAGCGGCAAAGCGTCATGCTGCCGGCCTACACGGCGGCCAAGTCGATGTTGACCAGCGTCTCGAAGAACCTCTCGCTGCTGTTGGCCAAGGACGAAATTCTGGTCAATGTGGTGTCGCCGGGCAGCATCGCCTCCGAGTCGCTGGTCGGCTGGGCGAAGTCCGTCGGCGTCGACGGCACCGACCCCTATGCGCTGATGGACGCCATCGCCGAGCATTTCGGGCATCCGGCGCAAATGCCCCGGGCGGGCCTACCCGAGGAGATCGGCCCCGTCGCCGCGTTCCTGGCGTCGCGGCGCAACTCGTACATGACCGGAGCGAACATCAACGTCGACGGTGGGTCGGACTTCACCTGACTCGAAATCGATTGGCCGACAGAAGGAGTGAACGATGGCGACGGCTGGCGAGGCGCGTGTTTGGGCCCGAGGGGCCTTGCGGGGAATCGGCGACTCCCTCTACACGCCGTTCTGCGGCACCGACGGTGACGACATCGACTGGGACGCCTACCGGACGTTGGTCCGCTACTGCGTCGGCGACCTTGGGCACCCGATGTTGTGGTGCACCAGCGGGATCGCGGAGTTCTGGTCACTGACCCTCGATGAGCGCAAGCGGTTGCTGGAGGTGGCGATCGAGGAGGCGCGCGGCCTCAACCCCGATGTCGTCATCCAGGCCTGCACCGCGGCGATGTCAGCGAAGGACTGTCTGGAGTTGACACGGCACGCCCAAGAAGTGGGCGCCGACATCGCCTACATCCAAACGCCGATGATGGAGGCCCACGGCGGCGAGGGCGTGCTGAGGTTCTTCAAGTACGTTGCCGCGCGCACCGATATCGCGTTGGGCATGTTCAACTCCCCGTCCTCCGGCTACGTGCTGACTCCGGCCGAAAGCGCGCGCATCTACGACGAGGTGCCCGCCGTATGCGCCACCAAGGAGGGCGCGTTCCGGCCGGAGGCGAGCCGGCGGCTGCACGAGTTGGCGCCCGGCCTGGCGGTCTGGGAATGCGACCGGACCGTGTACCGCGCGGGGTGGCTGCGGGCCGGCATCGTCTGCCCGGCGCAATTGGGCACCTCTGGATACCTGTTCGAGACCCCGCAGCGGCGCCTGTTCTCCGAGTATTGGGATCTGGTGTGCAGCGACAAGCTCCTCGAGGCGATGGACTACGGGCGAGAGTCCGGGATGGACCAGTTCGACCTCGACATCGGATCGTGGTGGACCTGCTACCCGGGCCGGTCGGATTACTTCACCCACTGGGGCGGTGCGTTCAAGTACGCCGCCTCACTACTGGGCTTACCGATAGGCGACTATCCGCACTCCCGGCCCCCGCAGGCGCAGTTGCCGGGGGAGGCGAAGGCCCAAATTGAAAGCGCCTACCGGCGGCTGGGGCTCATCGCGGCATAGCCGCCTCACCATTACGGCCCAACGGATTACGACGCGAAACGGGCCCGGTCTCGGAAACCGGGCCCGCTCCCTCGACGCGCTATTTAGTTCTGCTCGGCGCGCTCGCGTGCTTCGGCGGCCTTGGCCTTGGCGCGGGCCTTCTCGGCCGCGGCTTCCTTCTTGCCCGCGTTGCGCTGCGCTTCGGCCTTGTCCTGCTGGGCCTCACCCTCGTTGATCAGGTCATCCCGGCCGAGGATCGTGCCGATGAATTCCTTGGCCTTACCGAATACGTCCTCGATGACGCCCCGGACCAGCTCGATGGGACCGCTCTTGCTGTCGACCATTGCATCTCCCTCCCATTGATGGATGGCTTAGCTGGAGCCTTCCCGGTTACCCCGGCGAGGCAAACCTGCCCGGAAAGTGGCGCGCGCCACAGCCTCAGTTGACCAGCGGCGGCGTGGGCCGGGCTTGGGTTTCCGTGGCAAACGGCGGCCCCGGTTCGCGTCGCATCCGGCGCTGTCGGGCCCGCAAAGCGATACCGACCGGAGCGCCGATCAGCGCCACCCAGAACAGGATCTGAGCGCCCGTCATCGCCAACTGGGCCCGCAGCAACACTCCGCGGGCTTGGCGGAGGCGATGAACGAGAGCCCTCAACAGTGTCTTCACCAGTAATCGATAACCCGCCCGATCGCCGTTTCAAACGCCGGCGACGGGCATAGTGTGATGGCTACTCGCCTAGCGAAGGGATCGTGGGAATGCTGACTCTCGGTGTGATCGGCTGGATAGTCATCGGGGGACTGGCCGGTTGGGTCGGCAGCAAAATCATGGGGACCGACGCCCAGATGGGGCTGATCCTCAACATCGTGGTCGGCATCGTGGGCGGCTTGATCGGGGGGTTTCTGCTGCGCGGCTTCGGCGTGAACGTCGCCGGCGGAGGCCTGTTCTTCTCGTTCCTCACGTGTCTGCTCGGCGCGGTGGTCTTGCTGGGGATCGTCAAGCTCATCACCGGGCGACGGGCGCCCCGTTAGGCGACCGCCGGATGACCGGAAAGCCAAGATCGCCAAGGACCTTCGACCATCGCGCGGTTGGCGGTTCAGCAGCGGGAAAGTCCCTGCTGGGTCGGGCTGCCGCCGGCCGCGGAGGCAGTTGTGGAATGCGCTACCGATAGGTATACAGTATGCGTACAAAGTCGGTGGGGATCCGGTAGGCAAGCGTGAGGAGGTGCCGCCACAGATGTCCGGCAGCGACGGTGCCTCCGAAGACGCGGTGCTCTACGAGGCCACGGCGAGCGGCGTCGCGATCCTGACCTTCAACCGTCCGGATCGGCTGAACGCCTGGGGCCCGGACATCGCCGCCGGCTTCTACGCGGGGATCGACCGAGCCGAACAGGATCCGGACGTCCGGGTGATCGTAGTGACCGGCCGGGGCAAGGGTTTCTGCGCCGGCGCGTATCTGGGCGCGCCGAGTTCGGCGCCCAGCTACGGCGAGAAGATGGAGAAGGCGGGTCAGACCGACCTGGCCGAGCTGGTCGGCGAGCGCGCACCCCATTTCGTGACCACTCTGCGCAAGCCCGTCATCGCGGCCATCAACGGAGCCTGCGTCGGCATCGGCCTGACGCAGGCACTCATGTGCGACGTCCGGTTCGCGGCCGCGGGCGCCAAGTTCGGCGCGGTGTTCGCGCGCCGCGGCCTGATCGCCGAATTCGGCATCTCCTGGATACTTCCGCGCCTGACGACCTGGGGCGTCGCCCTCGACCTGTTGTTGAGCGGGCGCACCTTCCTCGCCGAGGAGGCGGCCGAGCTCGGGCTCGTCAAAGAGGTCGTCACGCCCGAACATCTACTGAGCCGGGCCCTCGAGTACGCCGAGGACATCGCGCGAAACTGCTCGCCGGCTTCGATGGCGGTGATCAAACGGCAGGTATACGGCGACGCCACTCGCGACGTCGTGGACGCCACGTCACGGGCCGAGGTCCTGCTGCGCGAGGCGATGCCGCGCCCGGACGTCATCGAGGGGATCACCAGCTTCCTCGAAAAGCGGCCGCCGCAATTCCCGCCCTTGTTGGGGAACCTCACCCCAACCGACGCTTGATTTTCGCCGGTGGTACCGGGAAAGGATGATCATGGCCCACTTGGATTACAAGGCGATCGACGTCGACAACCACTATTACGAGCCACTGGATGCCTTTACCCGTCACTTGGGCAAGGCATTCAAGACCCGCGGCGTGCAGATGGTCACTCAGGGCAAGCGCACTTTGGCCGTAATCGGCGGCCGCGTCAACCATTTCGTTCCCAATCCCACCTTCGACCCGATCATCGTGCCGGGCTGCCTCGACCTGTTGTTCCGTGGTGAGATTCCCGAAGGCGTCGACCCGGCGTCGCTGATGAAGGTCGAGCGGCTCGCCGAACATCCGGAGTACCAGAACCGCGAAGCGCGCGTTGCCGTGATGGACACCCAGGACATCGAAACGGCGTTCATGCTGCCGACGTTCGGCTGCGGCGTGGAGGAGGCGCTCAAGGGAGACATCGACGCGACGATGGCGTCGGTACACGCGTTCAACCTCTGGCTCGACGAGGATTGGGGTTTCGACCGGCCCGACCACCGCATCATCGCCGCGCCGATCATCTCGCTGGCGGACCCGGCCGGCGCTGTCGACGAGCTGGAGTTCGTGTTGGCACGCGGTGCCAAGCTGGTCCTGGTGCGGCCGGCGCCGGTGCCCGGCGTCGTCAAGCCGAGGTCGCTGGGCGATCGCAGCCACGACCCGGTGTGGGCCCGGCTGGCCGAGGCGGGGGTTCCGGTCGGATTCCACCTCAGCGACAGCGGATACCTGCACATCGCGGCGGCTTGGGGAGGCAAGGCGACCTTCGAGGGGTTTGGTGAAAAGGATCCACTGGACACGGTGCTCCTGGACGACCGCGCCATCCACGACACCATGGCGTCGATGATCGTGCACGGCGTGTTCACCCGACACCCCAAACTCAGGGCGGTCAGCATCGAGAACGGCTCCTACTTCGTGCACCGGCTGGTCAAGCGCCTTAAGAAGGCGGCCAACAACTATCCGCGCAATTTCCCCGAGGATCCGGTGGAGCAGTTGCGCAACAACGTGTGGATCGCGCCGTACTACGAGGACGACCTGACGGAGCTGGCCAAGGTCATCGGCGTCGACAAGATCCTGTTCGGTTCCGACTGGCCGCACGGTGAAGGCCTCGAGTCGCCGCTATCGTTCGCCGAAGAGCTCGTCGGATTCAGCGACGCGGATATCCGGAAAATCATGCGGGACAACGCTCTAGATCTCCTCGGTGTCCAGGTCGGGTCGTCCGCTTGATTATTCGAGGCTGGTTACGCTAGTGAGCGAATGGACCGTAGGCGCGGTTCTTGACGCCATCGCCGACGTCATCCCCGACCGTTTGATGACCGTCTGCGGAGATCGCCGCAGCACGTTTGCCGAATCCGCAAGGCGCACCGATGGTCTGGCAAATTACCTCAGCGGCAAGGGATTCGGGGCCTACGCCGAGCGCGAGACGCTCGAGCCGTGGGAATGCGGCCAGGACCGGGTCGCGCTCATCATGTACAATGACCTGTACCCCGACATGGTGATCGGGTGCCTCAAGGCGCGCACCGTCCCGGTCAACGTGAACCACCACTACTCGCCGCGCGAAATCGCCGACCTGCTCGCGTATATCCGTCCCAGGGCAATCATCTATCATCGCGCCCTCGGCGCCCGGTTCGCCGACGTGCTCCCCCCGGAGGCGACGGAGCTGCTGGTGTCCATCGACGACGGCAGCGGCGCCCCGGAATTGCCGGGCGCCGTGTCGCTTGACGATGCGCTGGCGACCGGCGCCAGCGGCTTTCCCCCCGCAGGGTCGCCCGACGACCTGATCATGATGTGTACCGGTGGAACGACCGGACGGCCCAAGGGAGTCCTGTGGCGCCAAAGCGACATGTACGTGTCGTCGATGGTGGGCGCCGACCACGCGAGCGTCACCGAGATTCACGACAAGGTACGCGGCGGCGGCCCACCATGGTTCGCCGTCTCGCCGCTGATGCACGCTGCCGGCATGTGGACCGCGTTCGCCGCGCTGTGTGCGGGCCTGACCGTCGTGCTCTACGACGACCGCAACAAGCTCGACGTCCGGTCCGTGTGGGAAACCGCCGAGCGCGAAAAGGTCGGCATGATGACGATGGTCGGCGACGCGTACGCCGGGCCGCTGATCGCCGAACTGCGCGTCCACCGCTACGACTTGTCCGCGCTCAACGCCATCGGCACCGGTGGGGCCGCCACCAACGCGAAATACAAACGCGCGCTGATGGAATGCATTCCACACATCACCATCATCGAAGGCTACGGATCCTCGGAGAGCGGAAACATGGCCTTCGGCCACAGCCACAACGGCACCGCGAGCGAGACCTTCGCGCCCCGGGAAGGCGCCACCGTCGTCTCCGCCGATCGCACCAGGTTCCTGCGTCCCGGTGACCACGAGATCGGCTGGGCCGCCAGAACGGGACGGATTCCGCTGGGCTACTTCGACGACGCCGAGGCCACCCGGCGCACCTTCCCCCGGATCGAGGGCCAGCGGGTGGTGATACCGGGCGACCGCGCATCCATCGAAAAGGACGGCACCATACGGCTTTTCGGTCGTGACTCGCTGGTGATCAACACCGGCGGCGAAAAGGTCTTCGTCGAAGAGGTCGAGGAAGTGCTGCGCGCACATCCGGGGATCGCCGACGCCCTCGTGGTGGGACGGCCCAGCGAGCGGTGGGGCCAGGAAGTCGTCGCGCTCGTCGCGCCACACCCGGGCGCCGACCTGGGCGCCGACGGGCGTGCTCTCTATACCTTCTGCACCGCGCAACTGGCACATTTCAAGGCGCCCAAGGCGTTCATCTTCGTCGAGCAGATTCAGCGTCTGGGCAACGGCAAGCCCAACTACCGGTGGGCCCGAGAGCAAGCTGAAGAGAAGGTGCCATGAACACCAAGGCGATTGACTGCCTCGTCAACGTGCACTTCGGTGAGGCGGACTCCCAACCCACCTGGATGCTCAAGGTCCGAGACGACTACTTCAAGGGCCCGGAATCGATGTTCGCGCCCGTCGACCTGTTCGAGCTGCTCGACGAGATGGACGAACAGGGAGTGCAGCGAGCGATCCTGATGGATTCGCTGGCCAGCCCGTCCACCACGGCGCGCAAGTTCATCGAAGCCAAGCCGGACCGGTTCGCCCTGGCGATGGGTGGGGCGAACCTGTTGCGGCCGGTCCGGTCCCTGCGCGAGCTGACCGCCGTCGTGAGCGACCTGCCGGTGGCGTATGCGGTTGTGGGACCGAGCTTTTGGGGCGACGGGCAGTATCCGCCCAGCGACGCCGTCTACTACCCGCTCTACGCGAAGTGCGCGGAGCTGGACCTCCCGTTGTGCATCAACACCGGCATCCCGGGCCCGCCGATTCCGGGAGAGGTCCAGCACCCCATGCACCTGGACCGGGTGTGCGTGCGTTTTCCCGAGCTGAAACTGTGCATGATCCACGGCGCCGACCCGTGGTGGGACGTCGCGATCCGGTTGCTGCTCAAATACGCCAACCTGCGCCTGATGACTTCGGCATGGTCGCCCAAGCGGCTGCCGGAATCGCTGCTGCACTACATGCGGACGCGCGGCCCGAACAAGGTGATCTACGCGTCGGACTGGCCGGTGCTGCGCATGCGCCGGGTTTTGCCGGAAGCGCGCGCGCTGGACCTGCCCCCCGAGGTGCTCGACAACTACCTCTACAACAACGCGCAGGAGTTTTTCTTCGGGAAGGAACGCTGACCATGGACCGCTTCGAACTGCGCAGACTCGACTACAGCCTGTCCGAGGACCACGTGGCTCTGCAGAACGCGTACAAGCAGTTCTTCAAGACCCAGTGCTCCATCGAAACGGTGCGCGCCGCGGAACCGTCCGGGTTCGACAAGAACCTGTGGGAGCGGCTGTGCGCGATGGGCGCGACCACGATGGCACTGCCCGAGTCGTGTGGCGGCGACGGTGCGACGCTGGTCGATCTCACCCTGGTCGCCGAGGAGATCGGCCGCTCGCTGGCGCCGGTCCCGTGGATCGACCACGTGTGCGCCGCGCGGCTGCTGGGGCGCCTCGATGCGTTGACCGCCGACACCGCCGGGGTGGCCGCCGGTGAACGGCTCGCGGGGCTCGATGCCCGCCTCGGCGGTCCGCCGGGCGTCCGGCTGATCCCGACGGGCTCGATCGCCGACCACGTCGTCCTGCGTGAGGGCGACCAGGTGGTGCGGCTGACGTTCGGCACCCGGCCGACCAAGGTCGACAACATCGGCCGGTTGCCGATGGCCTGGGTGGACCCGGCCACCGCGGACACCCGCACTGTGATCGGCGAGGGCCCGGACGCGGTGGCGAATTACCAACGCGCCCTCGATGAATGGCGGCTGCTGACCGCGGCGGCATTGGTGGGCCTGGTCGAGGAGACGATGACCATCGCCGCGGAATTCGCCAAGACGCGCTACACGCTCGGTGTGCCGATCTCGACGCTGCAGGCCATCTCGCACCCGCTCGCGAACATGGCCATCACCGTTCAGGGTGGCCGCAACCTCGCCCGCCGGGCCGCCTGGTTCCTGGACAACGAACCCGACGAGCGGCCGGAGCTGGCGCCGTCTGCGTTCGTCTTCATGGCCGAGGAGGCCGCCAAGGCGGCGACGATGGCAGTGCACATCCAAGGGGGCCTTGGGGTTTCCTCCGAAGCCGCGGCCACGGCGTATCTGGTGCGCGCCCGGGGATGGCCGCTGGCCGGCGGCGACCCCGGCGCCACCGCCCTCCGCGTCGCCGAGATCGTCGCGGCCCGCGAGAGCACACCCCAGCCCGCCTAAATCGGCTCAAGACAGGAGCGAACGGATAATGGACTTCTCCCGAGTCGAGCTGTCCGAGGAAGACCAGGCCTTCCGCGAGGAGGCGCGGAACTTCCTGAGCACCCACATGACCGAAGAGGTGCGGCGCCGCGACCGCGAGACGGGCGACAACTTCGACGAGGGCCTGCACCTGAAGTTCGGCGCCGCAGGCTATTTGGAGGCCGAGTGGAAGCCGGAATCCGAGGGCGGGTTCAGCCGCGTCCGGCGGCGCATCTGGGAGTTGGAGAAGCGGCGGGTGCACGTGCCCTGGGTGACGTGGGGCACCACCGCGATGGTGGCACGCTCGGTGGCGAAGTTCGGGACGGCCGAACTGCGTGACGAGGTGCTGCCCAAGGTCTTCAGCGGCGAGGTCCGGCTCTGCCTCGGCTACACCGAGCCCGAGGGCGGTTCCGACGTCGCCACCTGCAAGACCCGCGCCGTACGTGACGGTGATGCGTGGATCATCAACGGCTCCAAGATGTTCACCACCGGCGCGCACAACTGCCAGTACGTGTTCCTGATCACCAACACCGCCCCCGAGGCCCCGAAGCACAAGAGCCTGACCATGTTTCTGGTTCCGCTGGACTCACCGGGCATCGACATCCAGGGCATCCGCACCGTGGACGGGGACCGCACCAACATCGTCTACTACAGCGACGTCCGCGTCGACGACAAGTACCGGCTCGGTGACGTGAACGCCGGCTGGACCGTGCTGCGCGAGCCGCTCAACGTCGAGCACGGCGCCGTTGCCGCGGCGCCCGACGGGCTGCAGGACACCTCGATCATGATGCACCAGGCGGGATTCATGTCGGAGGCCGTCGACAAGGCCGCCGCCCGCGTGGCGCAGCCAGGCCCGGACGGGCGACGGCTGATCGACGACAAATCCGTCGCGTACCGCCTTGGCCGGTGCGCGGCCCGCCTGGAAATCGCGCTGTCGTCACCGAGCATCTACGGGCGCGTCGCCATCGCACAGACCATGCGCGACATCTCCCCAGACCTGATGGACATCCTCGGGGCCGCGTCGACCCTGCCGTACGGTACCGACGGCGCCGCCGACGACGGCAGCGCCGAATACGCCTACCGGTTCGCCCCCCTGGTGGGCATCTACGGCGGCACGCTCGAGGTGTTCCGCAACATGATCGGCCAATACACGCTCGGCTTGGGCAAGCCGAATTATTCGCCGCCGCTTCAAAAAACCTGAGTCAAAACCGCGCCCAACGTGCAATCACGGCGACCGCCGTCGGCTTGTCGTCGCAGCCCTTACCCGTTCGGCGCGGCTTCGAGCGCGGCGTTGAGCTGCTGCGGTTCCATTCCCGCGTGCCGGCAAACGAGCAAAACGGCGTGGGCGGAATCGGCTTCGAAGACGCCGAACATCCATTCGCCCGCGGGAACCGCCATCGTCATCACCCGCCGCACCGACGCGCCGTCTGCCGTCATCGACTGGGTGGATTGGTCGAGCCTCGCGGCGATGCGGTCAATCTCGTCTTGGTCGAGCGCGGGACGGTACCACTCCGCGAGGTAGTAACCCCTGCCGTCGGCGCGTTGACTCATCCCGGTAAAGCTACCGGGAGGCAACTGCGGCGTCATCAGGGATTTCCCTTAGTTCCGATCTGTACGTAGGCGCGTTCTGGCTGTTTGACGACAGCTTTCGCCGTTTGAGGCGTTCGAGGTCGATGTCCAGTAGCCGCACAGTCCACATTCGGCGTATCCACAGGCAGCACGATTTCGTTGCGCCGGCAAATACCAGCCCCTAGGCTACGTATTTGCTGGAGACTGCCCAAGGGAACGCGGGAATCGCCAATGTCATGCACATTCTGCGCCGCCGGTGGCTGATGCGGGCCGGCCTGTGACGGGCGGGAAGAGCGGATCGACTGAAGCTAGGGCAGTCGACGACTTCCTCAGTTCCGCGAGCGGCGGGCCGTCCGCGTTGGTGATCGAGGGCGACGCGGGTATCGGCAAGACCACTCTGTGGTTGTCGGCGCTGGACACAGCCCGAGAGCGCGGCTTCGCGGTCTTGGCCGCGCGAGCGGCGGCGACCGAATCGGTGCTGGCCTACGCGTCGTTGGCCGACCTGATGGCCCACACAGGGGCGGACTGGAGACAACTGCCGGATCCGCAACGTCTCGCGCTCGATCGAATCTTGTTGCGAGCCAGCACTGACGCCGAGCCCACCGACCAACGCACCGTTGCCGCCGCAGTGCTGTCGGTCGTCCAGATCCTCGCTGAGAAGTCACCAGTGCTGGTGGCCATTGACGATCTGCAATGGCTGGATCCCTCCAGCGCGATGGCCATCGGATTTGTCGCACGACGGCTCACCGGACGAGTTGGCATGCTGGCAACCTTCCGCACCAACAGCCACCGGGACCGCGCGCCGTCGTGGTTCGTCCCACCGCCACCCGCAGAATTGACCAGGACTCGGCTGGGCCCCTTGAGCATTGGCGCGCTTCACGCGGCGGTGTCGCAGCGGCTGGGTCGCTCGCTATCACGGCCCCAAATCTCACGCATCTATGGGGTCTCGGCCGGAAATCCCTTCTACGCCATCGAACTGGCGCGCACATTGCTCGACCAGCCACCCGGCACGCAGGTGTCGCTGCCGGCTACCCTGATGGAGCTGGTGCGCAACCGCGTCGGGACACTCGAACCGGCAGTGCGCGAGGTGCTGCTCGCGGTGTCCTGCCTTGGCGCACCGAGCATCGAGGACATCGCGCACGCGACCGGCGGCGACGCGGACGACGTCGTTGCGCTACTGGGCGTCGCCGAAGTACAGGGCACCGTCGAAATCGCCGGCAACCGCGTGCAGTTCACCCATCCCCTACTGGCCCAGGGCTGCTACGACGACGCCACCGCAGCGCAGCGCCGCGCCATGCACCGCCGCCTCGCCACCTTGGTCACCGAACCTGAGCTACGCGCCAGGCACTTGGCGTTGTCCGCCCCGACTGCCGACCCCGCCACGCTGCAAGCCCTCGATGCGGCGGCTCGGAGTGCCCGCGTGCGTGGGGCGCCGATGGCCGCGGCCGAAATGTTGGAGCTGACGATCAGGCTCGGCGCAGACAGCCCTAAGCGTCGAATCCGGTTGGCACGCAACTACCTCGACGCCGGTGATCCGGCGCGGGCAGGGGCCCTGCTCGAGGACGTCATCAGGGCGTTGCCGCCCGGGACTCAGCGAGCCGAAGCGTTGAGCATGCACGCGGTGGTCGCCCTGTACGGCGAGAGCTTCCTTGAGGCCGCCGAGTTGCTGGAGCGCGCCCTCAGTGAGGTCGGCGATCAGCTACCGCTGCGCGTGCAGATATTGGTCAGTCTCTCGTTTGCGATGCTGAATACCGGTGACTCAGCCGCTGCTCTTCGCATCGTTGAGGACGCCGTCACCAACGCGGAGCGGCTAGGTCACCCGCAGTTGCTCGGCCAGGCACTGAGCCTGCGGGCACATTTGCGCTTTCGGCACGGCGACGGCATCGACGAAGCCGGGCTGCAGCGCGCGCTGGAATTAGAGGACAACGCGTTCATGCCTGCGGCACTACGACCAAGCATGCAAAAGGCTCTGCTGCTGGGTTGGAGCGGACAGCTCGATACGGCCTACGCGGAGATGGTAGGCCTGCGACAAGCCTGCATCGAGCGCGGTGAAGAGAACGAACTGATCCACTTGGCCTTCAACCTCTTTCAGATCGAAATGTGGCGTGGGAACGTTGGCAATGCAAGTCTGCTGGCCGAGGACGCTGCAGCACGGGCGGAGCTGCTCCGCACCGAGCTTGCGCGGGGCGTCGCCCTGACGATGAGCGCTACTCTCGCCGCCCATGCCGGCCGTGAAGGCGAGGCGCGTGCCGACGTCGAGAAGGCGCTCACGGCAAGCCGGCGCTGCGGCGCGCACATTCTTGCGCTGTGGCCGCTCACCACGTTGATCTTTCTGGAGGTGTCCCTCGGCAACTACCACGCGGCGGTGAGCATCGCCGAACCCATGCTGTCGCAAGCTAATTGGGATCGGCAAACAACCGAGCTCGTCCAGGCACCTTTTTTGCCCGACGTTCTTGAGGCGTTGATCGCCCTCGGACGCTACGACGAAGCGGAGCCGCCGATCGACGCGCTTGAGCGCAACGGTCGCCGGATGGGTCGTGCGTGGATGCTGTCAGTCGGCGCGCGCAGCCGCGCGATGCTGTTGGCCGCAAAGGGCGACGTGACCGCAGCGACCGCGGCGGCCGAGGCTGCGATGGTCGAGCATGACACGCTGCCGATGCCGTTCGAGCGGGCCCGAACCCAGCTGCTGATCGGCCAAGTTCAGCGCCGGCGACGCCACCGCGACGATGCCACGGTCAACGTGAGCGCGGCGCTGGCGGTCTTCGACGAACTGGACACGCCCCTGTGGGCGGCGCGAGCCCGCGCGGCGCTAGCCCATTCCGGGGCCAATACGGGTCCGGCCAAGCTGCTTACCGCCGGCGAACGACGAGTGGCCGAGCTAGCGGCGTCGGGAATGACCAACCGCGAGGTGGCCGCCGCGTTATTCATCAGCCCAAAGACCGTGGAAGTCCACCTCACCCGGGTCTACCGCAAGCTGGACGTGCGCACCCGCGCCGGATTGGCCCGCCGCATCGACCAGCTCAAGACATGATCGTGTGACGCCCGCCCTCGGCTGATGGGCGGCTAGTGCGTGATAACAGCCTTCTCGGCGCCGATGCCGGTAAGGGAGCGGACCTCCATCTCGGCGTTGCGTACCGGGTCGCCGCGGTCGGACGACGACAGCGTCCCAACGATGCCGAGGACGAACGCCAGCGGGATCGACACGATTCCGGGGTTGGCAAGGGGGAACCACGCGAAGTCCGCGCCGGGGAGCATCGCGGTCTTCGCTCCCGACACCGCGGGCGAGAAGATGATCAACACGATGGTCGAGATCAGGCCGCCATACATGCTCCACAGCGCACCGCGGGTGTTAAACCGCTGCCAATAAAGCGAATACAGGATCGTCGGCAGGTTGGCCGACGCCGCGACAGCGAACGCCAGCGCCACCAGGAAGGCGACGTTCTGGCCGTTGGCCAGGATCCCGAGCGCAATCCCGAAAATGCCGAGCACCACGGCGGTGATGCGGGACACGCGGACTTGTTCGTTCTCGGTGACTTTGTGCCGCTTGATCAGGCTGGCGTAGATGTCGTGGGCGAACGACGTCGACGCGGTGATCGTCAGACCCGCGACCACGGCGAGGATCGTGGCGAACGCCACCGCGGAGATGACACCGAGCAGGACCACGCCGCCGAGATGGAAAGCGAGCAACGGCGCCGCCGAGTTCTGGCCGCCGGCGGCCTTGAGGATCCGGTCGGGTCCGACGATGGCGGCGGCGCCATAGCCCAGCGCCAGCGTGAACAGATAGAAGGCTCCGATGAGGCCGATCGCCCAGACCACTGACCGGCGTGCCTCTTTCGCGGTCGGGACCGTGTAGAAGCGCATCAACACGTGGGGCAGCCCCGCGGTGCCCAGCACCAGCGCAAGGCCCAGCGACAGCAGGTTGATCTTCGACGTCGTCGACCCGCCGTATTGCGCGCCCGGGGCCAACACGTTGCGGCTGGAAACACCCTTGGTGGTGGCGTGCGACACCGCCGACTGCGCCGAACCGAGGATGTCGGAGAAGTTGAAGCCAAACTTCGCCAGCACCATCACCGTCATCGTCGCCGCGCCGAGGATCAAGAGGACGGCCTTGATGATCTGCACCCACGTGGTGCCCTTCATCCCACCGACCAGGACGTAGACAATCATCAGGACACCGACGACCGCGATGACGATCGACTCGCCGAGGCGGCCTTTGACATTGAGCAGCAGGGCAACCAAACCCCCCGCGCCAGCCATCTGGGCGAGGAGGTAGAACAGGGAGACCGTTAGCGTTGAGATCGCCGCGACGAGCCGCACCGGGCGCTGCCTGAGCCGGAAGCTCAGGACGTCCGCCATGGTGAATTTCCCTGTGTTGCGGATCAGTTCGGCGACCAAGAGCAGGGCCACCAACCAGGCCACCAGGAATCCGATCGAATACAGGAAACCGTCATAGCCGTAGACGGCGATCGCGCCGGCGATGCCGAGGAAGCTGGCGGCCGACAGGTAGTCGCCGGCGATGGCGATGCCGTTCTGCGGTCCCGAGAACGCCCGGTCGGCGGTGAAGAACTCGGTCGCGGTGGCGTTCCGCTGGCTGGCCCGGATCACCACGTAGAGCGTGATGAGGACGAAAACGGCGAAGATCGCGATGTTGGCGACGGGATTCCCGATCGTCTGCTGTCCGGCGGCAAACAGCGTCATGACGCCCCGCCTTCCGCGCGGATGGCGGCCGCCCTCGGATCAAGCTCGCGGTCGGCGAACCGTACGTAGAGTCCGGTGATGATGAATGTCGTCAGGAATTGGCCCAGCCCGATCAGCAGTCCGACGTTGACGTTCCCGAAGACCTTGGTCGCCATGAAGTCGTGCGCGAAGGCGCCCAACAGCACGTAGGCGGCGTACCAGGCGAGGAAGATCGCGGTCATCGGGAACACGAATCGGCGTAGTTTGCGGCGAAGTTCGGCGAACTCGGGGCTCGCCTGGAGGGTCACGAATTGCTGGCCCGTCGCTAATGGGACGTCTTCGGATGGAAACTCGGTAGTAGACAACGCGACTCCTGACCTCGTGTTCGAGCAGGCTTTTCGGCGTTAGCCTACGAGCAAACCCGATGACAACAGGAGTGCGATTTATGCCTGGGGGTCTAAATTAACCCTGGTGTCGCCGCGCGGGCACCTGACGGCAACCCGATTGCCGGCGTTTGTTAAGCCGGCACCTCGTGCGGCGAGTCTTTCTTGAATGCTTCCCGTCGAACCATTTCCCACACCGTCGGCGTGTGCTCGGTGGTCGAGACGACAACGGTCTTCCGCCGCGCCGTCCCGTCTTGGGCGAGCCTGACGAGGTAGTCGGCCAGGTCGACGCGAGCCGTGAAAGCACCGACCGGATCGGTCTCTCCCGCAATATAATTGGTCACCCGAGGCAAATCGAACAATCCCGACGGGCGCACGATCGTCCAGTCCAGGCCACTCTCGCGCACCACCGTTTCCATCCGGCGGATGTCGTCATAGACGGTCTTGCCGATGGTGCGGGTGATGATCGGCTCGAACAGCGCAACGCCAGTGGCGTATGGCGCCGTCCCCGCGCGGGGTAGGCGCCGGTGGAACTCACCACGACAAGCCGGCCGACGCCGGACTCGCGCATGGCGTTCACGATATTGCGGGTGCCGACGGAATACGTGTCGACGGGCCTGCGCGCGAACGGCACCCCGAGCGTCGACAACACGACATCGGCGCCGGCGACGATCCCGGCCAGGTGATCGCGCCGCACGTCCGCGCCCGCGACCGCCAGCCGCGCGTCGAAAATGGGGAACTCGTCGGGCCGCCGGGTCACCGCCACGGCCGCGTGCCCCGCGTCCAGCACCCGACGCGTCACAAGCCGTCCGGTCGATCCATTGGCGCCAAAGATGACGATTTGCATGAGAACTCCTCCCGTTCGCCACTACGACGAAGCGGGCCGGCCGAAAGTTACGCGGGCGCCGCAAAGGTCAGGTCGTCAGGACGGTCGCCGCGGCGGTGCCGGGGGCGCCGTACAACTGGGTGAACCCGACCTTGGGCTCGCCGGGGACCTGACGATCGCCGGTCTCGCCGCGCAGTTGGCGCACGATTTCGTGGATCTGGCGCAACCCGGAGGCGCCGATGGGCTCGCCGTTGGCGATCAGCCCGCCATCGGTGTTGACGGGCATGGGGCCGCCGATCTCGGTTGCGCCGTCGGCCAGTAGCTTCTCCTGGTCGCCGTGCGCACAGAACCCGCACTCGGCCATGTGGATGATTTCGGCGCCCGCGTCGGTGTCCTGCAGCTGGATCACGTCGACGTCGGCGGGGGCCACGCCGGCCTTTTCGAACGCGGCGCGCGCGGCGTACACCGTTGGCGCCACGTCCTCGTCGACCGGCGCGAACGTCGTGTTGACCTCGTAGGCCCCGTAGCGGCGGGTGCGGACCTCCACCGCCCGTAGGTAGACGGGCTTGGAGGTGTAGCGATGCGCGATGTCGGCCCTGCAGAGCACCGCGGCCGCGGCGCCTTCGTCCGGCGCGCAGAACATGTATTGGGTCAGCGGGTAGTTCAGGACCGGCGAATCGAGGATGCTCTGTTCGGAGATCGGCTTGCGGCGAAACGCGTTGGGGTTCAACGCTCCGTTGCGGAAGTTCTTGGCGGCGACCTTGGCCAGCGTCTGCTGGGAGACGTTGTGGTCGTGCAGATACCGGTTCGCCTTCATGCCGAAGAACTGGGTGGTCAGGTACTGCCCGTTCTCGGCGTACCACCTCGGCATGCCCACCAGCGCCGGATCTTCGGTGAACGCGCCGCGTGGGTGCTTGTCCAGGCCGATGGCGATGCCGATGTCGTAGTCGCCCAACCGGATCCCGTCGGCACAGGCCTTGACCGCGCTGGCGGCCGTCGCGCAGGCGTTGAACACGTTGGTGAACGGGACGCCGGTCAGGCCGACCATTCCGACGATGGCGTCCGGGTTTGCCACCGTCCAGCTGCCGCCGGTGGCGAACTGGACGTCCTTCCATTCGATGCCGGCGTCCGCGACCGCGGTGAAGATCGCGTCGACACCCATCTGCATGGCCGACTTGCCCTCGAAGCGGCCGAAGGGGTGCAGACCTACCCCGATGATCGCTACGTCGTTTGTCATCCGTATCTCCTTGTGTCCGGCGGCTCTAGCGGCGGCGCACCAGCTGGGCCTGCTGAAGGGCGGCCACCGCCCCGTGCTCGTCGAAGAGTGTGGCAACGGAGACGCCCACTCCGTCTCGGCCGTAATGGTTTTCGGCGCGAACGCCGATCCATTCGCCGTCGGGCACGCGGTGGACGTGCACGGTGAGATCGGTGTTGAGGAAGAGCCATTCGGTGACGCTGAGCCGGCTGCCCATGCCGTTGGCGATGTCGGCCACCGCGAACAGGCGCTGCATCGCCGTCATCGGTTCGCCCTTGACGAGGTCGACGACGGGTCGGGCCCAGCACTCCCCGGGCACATCGTTGAGGATGTCGTTCAGCCAACGCCAATCCAGGCTTTGGATGTAGGTCTGGTTCGCGTCGCTGTCGGGCCGACGGGGACGCCCCTCGCCCAGGGGCCGCAGCGGGGGAGTCGGTGTGAAATACAACTCCGCGGCGTCGCACTCCTGAAAACGCCAGGCGATCGCGTTGGCCACCGGTCGCGGGCGCTCGTCGGGACCCGGCGCCAGCAGTTGGGCGCCGAGCAACTCGATCTTGGTTCCCGGGCGCTCGACGTGCGCGCGAACCCAGAGCGGCCCGTCAACCGGCACCGGCCCGAGAAGGTCGACGACGACGCGGCTCAGCCGGGCGTCGTCGCGTGCCGAGCAGCCCTCCAGCGCGCGCACCAGCAACGCTGAGACGGGTGCCGCATTCTGCATCGTCGGCGACCACGTGCTGATGACGTGATCCGAGGCGCTGAACCTCTCACCGAGTGGATCGTGCGGATCGACCAGCTCGTAGTAGGCGTCGGTCAAGCGATGGCCCCCGCGTCCTTGAGTTCTTCGATGCGGTCCCAGTCCATGCCGAGCTCCATCAAGACGATCTCGGTGTGCTCGGACGCTTGCGGCGCGCGGGTCGTCACCAGCGGCTCGTGGTTGAACTGGACCGGGCCGCGCACGACGCGGAATGGCTTTCCGCCGCTGGCGAGTTCGACCTCGGCGATCATGTCGTTGGCGACGGCCTGCTCGTCGTCGACCAGATCGAGCAGGCTCTGGAAGGGCGCCCACTGGCCCTTCATTGACTTCAGGTGCTGGCGCCAGTAATCAAACGGCTTGCCGGCGAAGGCTTTTGCGATAAGTTCGGCGGCGGCGTCGGCGTTCTGGATCAGCGGGAGCACCTCGGAGAACCGCGGATCGTCGGCGGCCTCGGGGATGCCGAGATGCTCGAAGGTGTCCCGGATCAACCCGGTCGGGCTGATGATGCACAGGTTGATCGTGCCGCCGTCGGAGGTCTCGTAGTTGCCCATGAAGGGATTCACCGAGTTGCCGGCCCCGGGCATGGGCGTGCGCATCACCTCGCCGGTTTCCATGCCCTGGGTCAGGCTGGCGCCGGCCGCCCACCAGGCGGTGCTCAGCAACGACACGTCGAGTTCGACGGCCTCGCCCGTGCGCTCGCGATGCAGCAGCGCCGCCGAGATGCCGCCGGCGATGAACATGCCGCCGATGGAGTCACCGAACGCCGGAATGCCCTGTCCCAGTGCGCCGCCCAACTCCTCGGGGGTGAGCGCGTAGCCGATCCCGCTGCGCGTCCAGAACACGGTGCCGTCGTAGCCACCGATATCGCGTTCGGCGCCCTTGTCGCCGTGGGCCGAACCGCGCGCATAGACGATGTTCGGGTTCGCCGCGCGGATGTGCTCGACGTCGAATTTGTGCTTCTGGCGCTGCGCGGGCATGTAGTTGGTCAGGAACACATCGGAGGACTTGGCGAGCTCGTAGATCACTTCTTGGCCGCCCGGGGTGGAGATGTCGATTCCCACGCTGCGCTTGCCCCGGTTGGGGTGCTCCATCAGTGGGTGCCGCTCGGGGTCGACCTGGATGCCGCCCATGTTGAGGAAGCCGCGCTGGGTGTCGCCGCGCAGCGGGTGCTCGACCTTGATGACGTCGGCGCCCCAGTCGGCGAGGATGGCTCCCGCGGCGGGGACGAACGTGAACTGCGCCAGCTCGAGGACCCGAAAGCCCTCCATTACCTTGATCATTTTCCGGACCCTACTTCGCGTCGAATGTCACCGGAAGGGCGGTCGGGGAACGGAAGGGCTGGCCGTGGATGTGCGGGTCGCCGTCCGTCAGCAGGGTGAAGTTGGTCAACCGATCCAGCAGGCAGCCGACCGCGACCCGGGTTTCCAGCCGCGCCAGGTGCAGACCCAGGCAGGTGTGCTCACCGGCGGCGAAGGAGATGTGCGGCACGTGCTTGCGGAAGATGTCGAATTCCTCCGCACGTTCCCAGCGCCGCGCGTCGCGATTCGCCGAACCCATGCACACGCCGATCACCGCGCGAGCCGGAATCTCGACGCCCTCGAGCACGGTGTCCTGCGTCGCGAACCGCTGCACCGTGGTGAGCGGGGTCTCGTAGCGCAGCCCTTCCTCGATCGCCTGTGGCAGCAGCTCTCGGTCGGCTTGCACCGCCGCGAACTGGTCCGGATGAGTGAGCAGCAGATAGAGCAGGTTTCCCGACGACCGGTACGTGGTCTCCAGCCCGGCGGGCAGCAGCAGCCGCAGAAACGAGTAAATCGCCTCGTCACTTAGCTTTTCGCCGTCGATCTCGGCGGTCACCAGGTCGCCGATGATGTCCTCGGTGGGCTTCGATTTGCGCTGCTCGATCTGCTCGACGAAGTAATCCTTCAGCGCCGCCGACGCCTCGAATGCGCGCTCGTAGTTGACGTGGTAGCTGATCAGCGCGACGGCGTACTTGCGAAACGTCGGCAGGTCCTCGGCGGGCAAGCCCAGCAGTTGGGCGATGACGCGGGTAGGAAATTCGAAGGTGAATTGGCGGACCAGGTCCGCTTCGCCGGTTTCGATGAACTCGTCGATCAACGCGTTGCAGATCGGCCGCACGATGGTGGGCTCCCACCGGGCAAGGGCTTTGGACTTGAACGCCGCGGACACCAGGTTTCGGTGGTCGCGGTGCTTCTTTCCCTCCATCGCCAGAATGGTCGGCCCCATGAAGAGGCCGATCGTCTTGTCGTACGGCGCCGAGCTGAACACCCGGCCGTCGCGAAACACCGTGTTCACCGCATCGAACGACACCGCCGAATATTCATGCTTGGGCCGCAGCGATTCGGGCGTCTTGGAGTAGTCCATGACCGTCCCGCGGAACACGCCGGCCCGCCGTCGCTTCTGCGCGAAGAACGGGTAGGGGTCGCGCAGGCTGACGGTCTCCGGGCCGGTTTGGGAACCGGTCTGAACGTTGGTCGTCACCTAGATCTCCAGCATCTTCGGCAGGCACAGGCTGTCCTTTCGTAAGATCGTACTGTAATTATTACAGTAGACAATATGGGCGCAGTTTCTCGTTCCGTACCAATACGCCACTAGCGCTTGGCGATGAGGCGCGGTTGCCGGCGTCGGCGGCCGTCACCCGTCGGAATCCATGGCGGCACCGTCGACGTCTTCCGTAACATGGTTCCTCAGCACTTATTGGCCTGGGCCGCCCAAGCTGTTCACCGCCGAAGAAGGTGACCTGATGACGATCGAAATGATCGCTGACGGTCTGGGATTCACGGAAGGACCCACGAATCTGCCCGACGGCAGGGTCGCGGTGGCGTCGGTCAGTCACGGCTGTGTGTACATCGTGGACCCGGGCGGGGGCGCACCGGAAAGGATCGATACCGGCGGCGGGCCCAATGGTCTGTGCAGCGGATCCGACGGGTCGATCTATGTCGCGCAGAACGGCGGTAGTTTCGGCTCCGACGTGGCCGCCGAGCCCGGGGTGCAGGTCATCCGCGACGGCCGGGTCGACTACCTGGCCGAGGGCATGGACGCGCCGAACGATCTCATGTTCGGTCCCGACGGAAAACTTTGGGTCACCGACACCCGCGCCGAAATGGAACTCTTCCACCCCGACGAAAGCAAGCGCGGGTGGGTGTGGGCCGTCGATCGCGTCACCGGAGAAAAGGACTTGATCCTCGACTCCGGACCGGTTTGGATCAACGGCCTTGGTTTCAGCCCGGATTCGACCCGGCTACTGGTAACCGCGACGTCACCCGCGAAACTCGTGCGCTATCCGATCGGGGCGGCGGGCTCGCTCGATGGCCACGCCGCAGAGGTGGTGTGCACCTTCCAGCGGGCATGGCCGGCGGGGATGGCGGTGCGGGCCGACGGGGCATCCTGGGTGGCGATGACCGGCGCGGACCGCCTCGACCTCGTCGCCGAGACGGGCGAAATCCTGGATGCGGTGGTGCTGCCCGGCGGGACGCTCCCGACGAATGTGTGCCTGGGCGCGGACTCCGCGGACGAACTGCTCGTCACCGCCTCGTATCAGCAGGCGCTGTTGAGGATTCGGCTGCCGGCTTAGCGTTCAGCCGTTCTCCGCCTGCTCGCGCGCCCACCGGTAGTCGGCCTTGCCCGACGGGCTGCGCTCGATCACCGGACGGAACACGATCGCCTTGGGAAGCTTGTAGCGGGCGAGCGACTCGCCGGCGTGCTTGATCAGCTCGTCGGAGTCGGCGCTTACGCCTTCGGCCAGGGCGACGACCGCGACCACCTCCTGTCCCCACCGCTCGCTCGGCCGCCCGGCGACCACCACGTCGGCCACCGCCGGATGCGACGCGAGCGCGGTTTCGACCTCCTCGACGAAGATCTTCTCGCCGCCGGAATTGATGGTCACCGAATCACGGCCTAGCAGTTCGATCGCGCCGTCGGCGCGGTGCCGCGCGCGGTCGCCAGGAACCGCGTAACGCACCCCGTCAATCACGGGAAATGTCTTGGCGGTCTTGGCCGCATCGCCCTTGTAGCCGAGCGGAACGTAGCCGCGTTGCGCGAGCCAGCCGATGCCGTCGTGACCGAGCGGCAGGATTGCGGTGAGGTCTTCGGAGGCGACGAAGGTGTCGGGTCCGGCGTTGAAGGTGCCGGTCGACACGGCCCCCGACATCGACAGGTGGTGCATCTGCGCGCCGGTCTCCGACGACCCGACGCCGTCGATGACCAGGGCGTTGGGCAGCGCCTCGATGAGGCGTTGCTTCACGTACGGGGTGAGCAGGGCGCCGCCGTTGGCTACCACGGCCAGGGACGACACGTCGGCGATCCCCTTCTCGATGGCGGCAACCAGGGGTCGCGCCATCGCGTCGCCGACCACCGTCACCGTCATCACCCGCTCGCGCTCGACGGTGCGGACGACGTCGTCGGCGTCGAAATGGTCGACGACGGAAGGGAAGACGACAGTCTGCCCCGTGGTGATCGCCGTCATCACGCTCCACTGGGCGGCACCGTGGATCAGCGGTGGCAAAATCATCAACTTGGTGCCGGCGCCCGCGGCGGCCGCGGTGACGATCTCGTCGACGGAGCCGAATGGCTCGCCCGTCACCAGGTTTCGCCCGCCGAAGGACGTCATGAAGATGTCGTGCTGGCGCCACAGCACACCCTTCGGCATGCCGGTCGTCCCGCCCGTGTACAGCACGTACAGGTCGTCGGGGGAGTGCTGCAGCGGCGGCGGTTCGGGCGAACTGGACGCGACGATGGTCTCGTAATCCACCGCGCCGTAGATCAACTCGTTGCCCGAGTCGTCGGCAATCTGAATCAGCACCCGCAGCTGCGGCAGGTCGGGCAGGATTTCGGCCACTCGCGGCGCGAACGCGGCATGGTAGATCAGGGCCGTCGCGCCGGCATCCTTCAGCAGATACTGCAGCTCGCTTTTGACGTAGCGGTAGTTGACGTTGAAGGGGGCGACCCGCGCCTGAAACGCACCCAGCAGCGCCTCGACGAATTCGTTGCCGTTGTAGGCGTACAGGCCGAGTAAGTCCTGACCCGCCTCGTGGCCGGCGAGCACGGAGCGCTCTGTGTGGCACCCCAGGCCCCGCGAGCGCAGGTATGCGGCGAGCCGGTTCGCCCGGTCGAGCAGTTGCGCGTAGCTGAAACGCCGTTCACCCCTTATCACCAGGTCACGGTCGGGGATGGCCGCGGCCACGGCCGTCGCGACTGCGGGAACGGTGAATTGTGGTGCGGTGTCTGACATCTTGCCTCTCACGGCTGGTGGGGTAGCAGGCGAACCATCAGGCCGTTGGCTTCGCTGAGCAGTGTGCCGTCGGCAGCCGTCATGCTAGCGGCTACGAAGAATTTCCTGCCGTCGACGTTCGAGATACTGCCCTGAGCGCTCAGCGGCTCGTCGATCGGCGTGATGCTGCGGTAGTCGACGTGCAGGTAGGCCGTTCGGGTAGGGGGGACGCCCGCGGTCGAGACGATCATCCCGAACAGCCAGTCGTACAGCAGCGGGATCATGCCGCCGTGCACGGCGTTGTTCCCGCCAACGTGGGAGCGGGTGAAGTGTCCGCGCATGGTGACGCCGTCCGGTCCGGATTCGGTGACCAGCCACGGCGGCAGCAGCGGATGCCCCAGCCCGGGCAGCTCGATGACCCGCCCGCCGGGCGACACGCCCTCGGGAACCTGGTGTCCGTCCAGCAACGCGCAGGCGCTTTCGACGTGTTCGGCCGCGCTGCTCCACAGCGAACTGTCCGTGGACACGGTCAGGTCCTGCAGGCGGCGCAGCGCCGCGACGAACCGCCCCAGCCCCCGCGGCGCGTGTTCGGCCGGCTCGATCTGGGGGAATCCGCCTCGAACCGTCGGCGCGGTGTCGGTCACGGCTTGTCCCACGCTTGCAGCAGGTCGTCCGTTGTGGTGATGGTCGCGAGCAGCGACAGCGTGTTGGCGATGATGGCCTCACCGTACTCGGTGGGAACGCCGGCCACGGCGTCTTTCGGCACGACAACGCGGTAGGCGGCGTTGACCGCGTCCATCACGACGTTAGGGATCGCGATGTTCAACGAGACGCCCACCACGACGATGGTGGACACGCCGAGGTTGCGCAGCACCGCGTCGAGGTCGGTGCCGCCCATCGGCCCGACGCCGTGCCAGCGGCTCAGGACCAAATCGGTTGGCTCGGGCCC
>NZ_LZKK01000251.1 GCF_001672815.1 Mycobacterium sp. E796
CCGTTCACCGCCAATGCCGCCGAGGCCCGCGACATCGCCGAGCTGGCCGCGAAGTCAGATCGCGTCGTCATGGAGGCAATCCAATACCGCTACCATCCGTTGACTTCGCGCGTCGAGCAGATTCTCACGTCAGGCGAGCTGGGCAAGCTCGAGCGGATCGACGTCTCCTTATGCGTATTGCTGCCGAAGCGCTCCAACGCCAACGTCTACGACTACTCCCTCGCCGGTGGCGCGCTGATGGACGCCGGAGTCTACGCGGTTGACATGCTCCGCACTTTCGGCGGTTCGACCCCGGAAGTCGTTGCGGCACAGGCAAAACTGCGCGGGACTCAACTGGACCGGGCGATGACGGCCGAGTTGCGCTTCACGAGTTGGCTCACGGGCCGGATCCGCTGCGCGCTGTGGTCGTCGAACCTGTTTTGGGCGAGCGCCAAGGTGGTTGGGGATCGCGGCCGGCTGCGTTACCTCAGTCCGGCTGCTCCGCACTTGTTGCCCCGGCTCACGATCCGCTCGGCCGACGGCAAGCGGGTGGAGCGCTTCCCGCGCCGCACCAGCTATGCGTACCAGCTCGAGGCCTTCGCCGCGGCGGTGCTGCGCGGCGAACCGGTGAAGACGACGCCGGAAGGCGCGATCGAGAACATGTCCGTCATCGATACGATTTACCGCGCCGCCGGTCTCTCGCTCCGCGAACCGGCGTAAACGCCATGAACGCCGCGCCAGTCGACAGTCGAGAGGGCAGCCCGCAAATGAAGTTCGTGCTGGCATCCTATGGCGGTCGCGGCGATGTGGAGCCGGCCGTCGTCGTCGGTCGTGAGTTGGTTCGCCGGGGGCATGACGTGTGCATGGCCGTGCCGCCCAACCTGGTCGGCTTTGCGGAGGCGGCCGGGCTCGCCGCGGTCGCCTACGGTCTGGATTCGAAGGCCATCCTCGAAGTGCAGCGCAAATACTGGACGTGTTACTTCCGCACCCCCTGGAAAATCAACGAATTGAACGCGTTGGGGGTGGAAACTCACGAGTTCGCCACCAGGTGCTGGGCGGAAATGGCAGCGTCGCTGGCATCAGTAGCCGACGGGAGCGACCTGCTACTCACCGGCCTGATCTTCGAGCAGCCCGCTGCGAATGTCGCTGAGTATCACGGCATCCCGTTGGCCACGCTGCATTTCTTCCCCGTGCGGGCCCACGGCCGGCTGTTGCCGTACCTGCCTGCGCCGTTGAGTCGCATGGCAATGACCGCGAACGACTGGTTGGCGTGGCGCGGCACCCGGGAGCGCGAGGACGCACAGCGAGGTGAACTCGGTCTGCCGAAGGCCACGGGACCCGCGCCGCGACGGATCGCCGAACGCCGGTCGCTGGAGATACAGGCGTATGACGAGGTGATATTCCCCGGGCTGGCGGCCGAATGGGCGAAATGGGATGGTCTCCGGCCCTTCGTCGGCGCGCTGGCGATGGAATTGCCGACGGACGCCGATGACGAGGTCTTGTCCTGGATTGCCGCGGGGACGCCGCCGATTTTTTTCGGGTTTGGCAGCATCCCCGTGGAATCGCCGGCTGACACCATTTCCATGATCGGGGCGGCCTGCGCTCGATTAGGGCAGAGGGCGTTGGTAGGCGCCGGGTCGACCGACTTCAGCAACGCCCCCCACTTCGAGCACGTCAAGGTGGTCGGTGTGGTCAATTACGCCACGATCTTTCCGGCCTGCCGTGCCGTCGTACACCACGGTGGTGCGGGCACCCTGGCCGCCGGGTTGCGGGCCGGCGTTCCTCAGCTGATCCTCTGGACGTTGCCCGACCAGCCTTTCTTCGCGGCTCAGCTCAAACGGCTGAAAGTGGGCACCGGGCGGCGGTTTTCGACGACCAGCGAGAAATCACTTGTCGCGGACCTGAGCCGGATCCTGGCTCCGCAATACCTTGCCCGGGCCCGCGAACTCGCTCCCCGGATCACCAAACCTGCCGACAGCGCCGTGGCAGCCGCCGACCATGTGGAGCGTTTCGCCCGACTGAAAACTCGCCGCGGCTGCACGACCTGATCGGACGGGGTCAGGCGGCGAAATGTGCGTCATCGATGTGCGCGGCCACCCGTAAGGCGTTGGCCGCGACCGTCAAACTCGGATTCAAACCGGTGCTGGACGGGAAGAACGAGGTGTCCACCACGTAGAGGTTGTCGACTTCGTGGGCCCGATTGTTTGGGTCGAGCACGCTCGTCTTCGGATCGGTGCCGAAGCGGCAGGTTCCGCAGACGTGCCCCAGCGTCGTGTTGTTTTCCCCAGTCCGGAGGGTGAGTTTGCGAAACGGCTTCAACACCTCTTTAACCTGGCGCAGGAACACGGCGCGGCGCTCGACCTCGCTGGGGTGCAGTCGGTACTGAAGTCGAAGCCGCTGGCGGCCGTCGACGCTGGGCCGATCGGACGGCAGCACGCGATTATCGAGGTAGGGCAGGTCTTCCATGATGGCAGCCAGCACCAGTCCGCCGTTGATGAAGCGCTCGTAGATGGGCCGCACCGCCGGGCTAATCAGGCGCAGCACCGTCGGTATCCAGCCGGGGTGGTTGGTCAGCATTTCCATGGATGCCAGCGAGGCCATCGTTCCGGCCGACTGAACGGTGCCGTATTTCTGACCCTCCCAGAAGTAAAAGTCGTTCAGCCCGACTTCCTTGTTCTCGGCGGTGATTTTGGCGCCGCTGTGCGGCCAGACCTGAATCCAGTCGTGCAGATGGCGCATCAGATTACGTCCGACCAAGTCTGAGCCGTTGGCCAATCCGCGTGGCCAATCGCCGGATCGGGAATTGAGCAACAGTACCGGGGTCACTAATGCGCCAGCGGCCAGCACCACCACCTTGCCCTTCAGGGTCAGCATGCCGGAGCGATGCTCGCAGATCACCTGCCGGACCTCGGTGCCGTCGGCCTCCAGGCGTATGACTCGGCACTCGGCCAGCAGGTGTGCGCCGTACTCGGCGACGGCCGGCAGCACCCCGTTGCGGCCGGCGTCGTTTTTGCAGGACCGGGGACACAGATAGGCCTGACAAGTTGCGCAGCCGTCGGTGTAATCGCATGCCATCGGCAGGTGGTAGGGATGTAACCCGCGGCCGGCCAGGTAATCGACCAGCGGCTGGTTGTCCGTCGAAAACGGTGGCGCCTCAGGCAGACCGGCGTCGTCGGCGTCCGAGCGCAGGGGATCGCGTTGGCCCCGGACCCCCAGCAGCTTTTCGGCCTCGGCGTACCAGGGCCGCATCTGTTCATAGGTGATCGGCCATGCCTCGGGCACCGTTGAATCGCCTGGGTTGCGGAAGTTCTGACGGGGCGTGAAATCCTCCGGAAAAAAGCGCTCGCAGACCATGCCATAGAGGGCCGAGGACCCGCCGGTTCCGCTACCGATGAAGGGCACAAACCGTTTCGAAAAGCGCCCGCTGATGTCTTCGATCTCGTCTGTCGCGCGCCCCGCCCGCGCCAAGGCGTCGTAGTAGGCCTCTGCGGAACGGTAGGCCCGGGGCTCAGCCACCTCCGGCATTGCAGCGCGAATAGTTCCCGGCGTCCCGGGCAGCGTCGAGTGCCCTTTTTCGACGAACAGCACCTTGCGCCCCGAGCGGGCCAGTTGGTGGCCCAGCATCCCGCCGCCCATGCCCGTGCCCACCACGATCACGTCCCACACCACGCGCTCAGCCTCACGCGCGGTCAGGTCGCCGTCAGCCAAATCGAGCTCCTCAGCGGATGATGGCCCAAGCATGGCCTGGCCTGGGCGAATCGAGATAGTACCATTTGCTGCCGGCCTCGCCGGGTGGCAAACCGAGGGTTTCCGGGTGCCCGGGTTCGAGGTCTCTAGACCCTTCGATGAGCAGTCTCGCTTCCGAACCCGTGGATCCGGAGACAGTTGGTTATGAAGGTCCCCGACGCCGGCGGAAAGCGACATTTCATCGCGTGGCTGCAACCGGACGCAACGTTGAGGGAGGGTCCGAAGCGACTGGCCGAACGCCCAGTCGGCAGCCGAATAACCGGTAATAATGACCGATGTCCCTGGCGGTGCCCATGCGCACCGAGCTGAAAGGCAAGGTCCACGATGAAATTCGTCCTGGCGTCCTATGGAGTGCGTGGCGATGTCGAACCCTCCGTAGTTGTGGGTCGTGAGTTGCTGCGCCGGGGGCATGACGTACAGATTGCCGTGCCGCCCAACCTGGTTGGCTTCGCGCAGGCGGCCGGACTTTCGACGGTCGCTTACGGGCTGATGGACTCAAGGGAGATCCTCGAGGTACAGCGTGATTACTGGACGTTGGTCTTCCACAAACCGTGGAAGACCAACGAACTCGAGAGGTTGGGGCGCGAGATCTCGGAGATCGTTACCCGGTGCTGGACACCGCAGGCGACCACGAAGCTGACCTCGCTCGCGGACGGGGCCGACCTGCTCATCGCCGGTTTCGGTTGGGAGCAGTTTGCAGCGAACGTCGCCGAGTATTACGACATGCCGCTGGCAACGTTGCATTTTTTCCCGACACGAGCCAATGGGAAGGTCTTGCCATTCGTCCCGGCGCCGTTGGGTCGCGCCGCGATGACCGCCTACGAGCGGCTGTCATGGGGCGGTGCGGTGAAGGAAGTCGAGGACGCCCAGCGCCGTGAGCTTGGTTTGCCGAAAGCAACAACCCCCTGGCCGCACAGGATCGCGCAACGTCGCTCCCTGGAAATTCAGGCCTACGACGAGGTGGTCATCCCTGGGCTGGCAGCTGAATGGGCGAAGTGGGATAACCAACGACCGTTTGTCGGCACGCTGACCCTGGAGTCGCCGACAGATTCCGACGAGGAGGTCCTGTCGTGGATCGCCGCGGGACCTCCGCCAATTTTCTTCGGGTTCGGCAGCATAACGGTCGGGTCACCGGCCGACACGATCGCCATGATCAGCGCCGCCTGCAAAAAGTTAGGACAGCGGGCGCTCGTAGGCGCCGGCTCCACCGATTTTGGCAAGAACCCCGACGCCGAGGACGTCAAGGTAGTCGACCAGGTGAACTATGCAACGATCTTCCCGAGATGCCGCGCCGTCGTCCACCACGGCGGGGCGGGCACCATAGCCGCGTGCCTGCGATCGGGAGTCCCGCAGGTGAGCCTCTGGACGTTGCCCGACCAGTGGCTGCGTACGGCTCAACTCAAACGGTTGAAAGTCGGTGCTGGGCGGCGCTTTTGGGCGACCACCGAGAAGTCATTGGGCGCTGACCTCCGCCGGGTGCTTGCTCCGCGATACGGCAACCGGGCCCGCGAGTTCGCCACCCGGATGACCAAGCCCGACGACAGCGCTGCCGCGGCCGCTGATCTTGTGGAGGATTTCGTCAGCCTCGGGCGTGTTTGTTGATTGGCGACTGTGAGCGATTGCGCTGTCTGGGCGTCCAGCGCTAACCCGTTTCCGAGGTGTGCTTCAACAAGGGCCGAGGATGGCGGCGAGTCGATTATCGTGACGGTCGCGCTGGAAGCGCTGAGCCGATTCCAACGCACCCCGAGCGAGGCGGCGCCGGAGGTCCTCGTCTGATTCGAGCGCCATCAAGTTGGCTGCGAGTGCGTTGGCATCTCTGGCGGGGCTTAACAATCCGTTGACCCCTGGATCGACGATCTCCGGGGTGCCGCCGGAGTCGGTGCCGCATACCGGCAGCCCGGCTCTCATCGCCTCAACGGTGACGCGGCCGAACGCCTCGCATTGGCTGCACATCAGGCCGACATGGGCAGCGGCCCAGTAGCCTCCGAGGTCGCGGGTCGGTCCGTGAATTGTCACGAGGTCCTCGACGCCCAGACGCCGAGCAAGCATGCGAAGTGGTTTGTGTCTACCAGTACCGACGAGTGACAGTTCGATGTCGACACCGGCTTTCCGGGCAATTGCCACGGCCTCGATTGCCAGGTGCTGTCCCTTCGCGGGAGAGAAATAACCGACAAGGACGATTCGCATTGGTTCGCCCGGGCTTCGCTCCGGCGGGATACCCAGTGGGGTCTCGACGATCGGGTAGACCACGGATGTCTTCATCGCTGGATCGATCGCAAGCATCGACTTCTCGACTGCTTCTGAATTGCAGATCACCGTTTCCGACAGCCGACTGATCAAGCGGATCGTCGTGCGATAGCCGAACAGGAACCAAAGGCGGTGGTCGTCCCTACCGAACTCGCGGACAATCCAGTAATGCGGGACGCCGAGCAATTTGGCCGCGATCGCGTGCGAAGGAATTGTCATGGTGTTGCTGAGCACCATCGTGGGTCGTAACCGGGCAAGGAGCAACACCGCCCGAACAATGCCGATGAGCAGAAGCACGCTGTAAGGAAGCGCGCCAACCAGCGCGTGCGGGTCAATGCGCGGGATGCTCCACCATTTGCCAAAAGCCCACCACGGTACTAAGGCGATCTCGACGTTGATACCGTCGCGAGCACACTTCTCCGCGACGTCTCCCTTCTGTGGGAGCACGGCGACCAGATCCAGATCTGGGCGCTTTTCTCTAAGCGCCGAAAGCATGTCAAGAAACCCCACTACGCCGCCCCCGCCGAAGCTACCGACGTTTGAGATCACGACTACCCGCTGACGAGGACTCCGTCTGCCCATCGCTTTGAGCGCTCGAAGCCGACATGCCATGCGGCGCAGGGTATCGGCGGCGAACATTAGCGGCGAGTGTATGCGAACAGTGGAATTTGCAAGGTCGAACAATTCAATCCGGGCTAGGCCTCCGAGTATTGTCTGCACGATGACCAAGGCCGAGATCATCACGCTGCCCGAGACGGCGTTGCTGACGTTGTGGAGCCGCGCGAACGAAGCACGGCGCCCAGACGGGATCATCGATGACCCGATGGCCGTTCAGCTGATGGACTCGATCGACTACGACTTCAGCAAGTTCAGCTCTCCCGCCACTCGGCAGGACATCGCGCTGCGGGCGCTCGCGTTCGACAACAACGCCCTTCGTTACCTTTCGGTGCACCCGGACGCGACCGTCGTCGCCCTCGGTGAAGGGCTGCAGACAAGCTTTTGGCGTCTCGACGCTGCCGGCGTTGGCGACCGATTTCGTTGGCTGACTGTTGATCTGCCGGCGATTATCGAGATTCGGGAGCGGCTGTTACCCAATTCGCCGCGCATCTCGATGTGCGCGCAGTCGGTGCTGGACTTCACCTGGATGGATCAGGTGAACCCTCAGCACGGCGTGTTCATCACCGCCGAGGGCCTGCTGCCGTACCTGCAGCCCGACGAGGCGCTCAGCGTGATCCGCGAATGCGCGCGCCGCTTCCCGGGTGGCCAGATGATCTTCGACCTGCCGAACAAGTTCCAGGCTTTCCTGGCCCGCCACCGGATCTGGACAACTCTGCGCGGTGGGTGGCCGCGGACACCGTTCACCCTTTCCGCGAGGGAGATTGCCGGTCTGCCGAACGCCGTGCCGGGCATTCGAGCCGTCCACAACGTGCCGCCGCCTCGCGGGCGCGGCCCCGTGCTGGACGACTTGGTGTGGCCGACGGTTGCGGCCCTGCCCCTGCTTGAGTTCGGCCCCTAGCATCGTGGCCGAACTGGTCGTGCCATAGCTGAGTGATCCAGCGGCGCGGGCGTCGGCGTGGCCCTGATCGCCGCACCAATGTGTGGCGGCGCTAAGGCCGCCGGCAACAGCTCTGGAGGATGTCACCGGCGGGCGAGCGCGCGGTCAGTGACGGCCCCGATGACGGGCGCCAGCACGCGGCAATATTCGACGGTCAGGTGGTTCCAGTCGAGGTAGACCAGGGTGTTGCCGACGATGACCGGGCAGCTCTTCGCAGCGCAGAACAGGTCGGTGAGATCGGCGTATTCTCCGCCGCCGGATTTGGTTGCTTCGGCTTCAGCCACGATGCCAGCTTGATTCACGGCGGTCGAGCGTGCCGGTGAGCAGGCATTGGCGTCATCGAGGTGGCCCGACAGGCAGACCGGCACCACCACCTGTGGATCCGGGACGGGCCCGAGGACCAACACCTTGGCGCCGGTGCCGCGCAGCTCCCGCACCAGCTGGGTCAAGCCGTGGAGCCAGGCCGGGTCATAAGACGTGAAAGGCGACCGCGAAGTGTTGCCGCTTTCTGAGCCGTAACCCCGGTGCAGACCCAACACGATCAGCTGCGGGTGCTCGGTGCGTAACCGGGCGAGGATCTGTCCGCGCCATTGCGCACACTCGGTGTAGTCCCGGTGAAGGACTGGGCTGACGACAGGCAGGTCCATCAATGGGCAACCCGCCTTCGCCATGATCTCCAGCCGCCAGGGCCGCTGAGGAAGTAACTGCTGGAATGCCGGCGTCCACATCGCGGCGTGAGAGTCACCGACCAGGGCCACTGTCGTGGGGGCGGAACCGCCAGTGGCGCACTGCGGCTGCCCGACCTCATAAAAGTTGCGCATGCAGCCCTTGAGGAACATGGCCCTCTGTTCGGCTTGCACGTTGGCAAGCGGCGGGCTCAGGTTGGACGGCACCGCTCTGATCTCTGCCGACGCCGCGACCGCCGACTGCACCTGCGCGAATGCCTGCTGCACCGCCGCGTCATATGCGTCGATGGTGCTACCTATCGGAACAGGCGTTGCAGTGACGGTCAGTGGCGCAGCGGGCGCACCGCGCCCGACCGGGGCGGGTGCCAATACGAGGGTCGCGACGCCCACGACGATCGCGATCATGGTTGCGGCGCCGCCAAGCGCGAGGCTGGCCAGGGCAGAGCGGCGAATCCGAGGGGCGTAACGCAGGGGATTCTCGATGTACCGCAGGGTGAGCGCGGCCAGCACGGCGGACACTGCGGCCGCGGCCAGCCTGCCGGCGAGCCCAAGTGGGTGGCCCAGCAACGCGGGCGTCAGCACTAGGACCGGCCAGTGCCATAGGTACCACGAGTAGGAGATCCGGCCGATCGCGCGCATCGGCGCCAACCCGAGAACGCGGCCACATCCCTGCGCGGGTGCGGCGCAACCGGCGCCGATGACCAGCCCCGCACCGAGGACGGGCAAGGCCGCGGCGACTCCCGGATACAGCGTGGCCGCATTCAGCCGGGCGCAGGCTAGCAGGATCGCCCCCAGCCCGGCCCAGCCTGTGATCGCAGCGGCCCTGGGCGGGAGACGGCGCCACTGCCCGGCCGTCAGAGCGACTATCCCGCCGAGCGCCAGCTGCCAGGCCCGCGTGGGGAGCGAAAAGAACGCCACGAGCGGCATCACGTGGGTGATCGCCAGCGATAACGCGAACGACACCACCGCAACCAATCCCAGGACGACCAGATACGAGGCTGGCGACGAGGGCGCATCATCTTTTGCGCGCCGACGCACACGCCGGGCCAGCCACGCCGTGGCAATGATCATGGGCGCCCACACCAGGTAAAACTGCTCCTCGACACCCAGCGACCAGTAGTGCTGAAACGGCGAAGGCGGCAGATGCGTGCCGAAGTAGTCGAGGCCTTCCTGAATGAACCAGTAGTTGCTGACATACGCCGCGCTGGCGATGCCGTCACGGATGACGTTCTGGGCCTGCAACGGGGGTAAAAGGACAGCCGAGGCGATCACGGTGACGACGCCGACGGCGGCCGACGCGGGTAGCAGTCGGCGGGCGCGGGCTCCATAAAAGTTGCGCATGCGAACGGTGCCGCTGGCACTCACCTCGCGCCAGAGTAGCCCGGTGATCAAAAATCCCGAGATGACGAAAAACACGTCCACGCCGACGAACCCGCCGCCCACCCCGGGCACGTCGGCGTGAAATAGGACAACGGCGACCACCGCGACGGCGCGCAAGCCTTCGATATCCGGGCGGAACCGCGACTGTGTCGAGCCCCGCCCCAGCGCCTCTTCGGTAGCTCTCTTGCTGTCGGCCTGCTGCAAGGTCACCTACCTGATGAGGGAGACGTACGTTGAATCGAGGCATTATCACACGCTCGTCCAATAAGCCCAGCCGACTACGCGATTATTTGCATGGGGCGGCCAGGCGTGGACACCGTGGGTGGCTCCGGCAGGGCGCCAACGGAGTTTCCGCCGCTCCGAAGGACCCCAGGTCCGGTGCTACGATCCCGCGCATGTCTGGAGGCGGCAACCGGGTGCGAATCGGCATCTTGGGGGCGGCCCGCATCGCGTCGGCCGCCCTGATCAAACCGGCAAAAGGACACGCCGAGGTGGAAGTGGCCGCCGTGGCCGCGCGCGACGTGTCGCGTGCTCAAGCCTTTGCCGCCAAGCACGGCATCGCCCGGGTGCACGAGAGCTACGAGGCGCTCCTGGCCGATCCGGGCCTGGACGCCATCTACAACCCGCTGCCAATCGCCTTGCACGGTAGGTGGACTCGGGCAGCGCTTACCGCCGGCAAACACGTGCTGTGCGAAAAGCCGTTCACCGCCAATGCCACGGAAGCCCGCGAGATCGCCCGGCTGGCCGCCGAATCAGACCGGGTCGTGATGGAGGCATTTCATTACCGCTACCACCCGTGTGCTGCGCGCGTCGAGGAGATCATCGCCTCGGGCGAGCTGGGCAAGCTCGTGCGGGTGGAGGGGCACTGGTGCTTTTGGATGCCGAAGTTCTCTCACAACCGCTACAACTACTCCCTCGCCGGTGGCGCGCTGATGGACTTGGGATGCTACGCGGTCGACATGGTGCGCAGGTTCGGCGGTTCGACCCCCGAAGTCGTTTCGGCGCACGCGAAACTGCGCGGCCCCGAGGTGGACCGGACCATGACCGCCGAGTTGCGGTTCGCGGGCGGGCACACCGGCCGGATCCACTGCTCGATGTGGTCGACCGATCCACCGCGCTTCACCGCGAAGGTGGTCGGTGACCGTGGGGAGTTGCGGCTCCATCCGCTGATACCGTTCCAGCGATTCTCGGTCCGATCAGCTGACGGTAAGCGTGTGGAGCAGTTCCCGGTGCGTCCGACCTATGCGTATCAGCTCGATGCTTTCGCCGCGGCGGTGCTACGTGGGGAACCGGTGAAGACGGGGCCGGACGAGGCGGTCGAGAACATGACTGTCATCGACGCGATGTATCGCGCCGCCGGCCTCGCGGTCCGCGAGCCGGCTTAAACCTATCCGTTCGCCAGCTGCCACTCGAACAACGGGTGGCTCGACGCGCTCGAACACAGCCAAACGGAGCCGGACACGCGGAGGCGTGCGCTTGGTTCAGGTCCAAGCCCCTTCCACTGAGCGATCGGGCGGATTCTAGGTCTATTGCACGGGTGTCGATTAGACTTCCCGCGGGTTAGCCTGGGGCCGGGAGGGCCCGCATCTCACAAACGCCACGGGGGACTGAAGGGCTAGGTTCCGCGATGGCTGAAGGCGTGTTCGGACGCAGCGACGCTGAGATCGACCTCTTGGTGCGTGGCATGCGGTCCGGGATCGCAGTTGTGGGCTTCGGCTACATCGGTACGGTGATCGGCGCGGTGCTGGCCGATCGCGGCTGGCCCGTGACGGGGATCGACGTCAGACAGAACGTCGTCGACGAGATCAACCTTGGCAAGACCACCGTGCCCGAGCCCGGGCTTTACGAGCTGGTGGCCAACAACGTGCGAGTCGGTCGGCTGCGGGCGACCACCGATTTCGGGGCCCTCGCCGACAACGACTTCATCATCGTGACGGTCGGTACGCCGCTTGGCCCGGACTTCGAGCCCATCGTCGACGACATCAAGGCCGCGGCCCGGGCCGTGGGCGAACACCTGCACGCAGG
>NZ_LZKK01000252.1 GCF_001672815.1 Mycobacterium sp. E796
GCGGAACAACTTGGCGCAGCCGGTGAGGTACTTCATGTACCGGTCGTAGACCTTCTCCGACTGGATCGCGATGGCCTTGTCCTTGTTGGACTCGAGCGCCGCGGCCCATATTTCCAGCGTCCTGGCGTAGTGCAGCTGAAGTGACTGGATCCGGGTCACCTTGAAACCGGCGTCGCCGGCGTGCTCTTCGACCGACGGGATCGTCGGCAGCCATCCGCCGGGGAAGATCTCGGCCAGGATGAACTGGGTGAAGTGAACGACCTCGTGGGTCAACGGGGTGCCCTGGGCCCTGGCCTCTTTGAAGGTCGGACGCGAGATGGTGTGCAGCAGCATGACCCCGTCGGCCGGCAGCACCCGGTAGGCCATCTTGAAGAAGTGGCCCCACCGTTGGCGGCCGAAGTGCTCGAAGGCGCCGATGGAGACGATGCGGTCGACGGGCTCGTCGAACTTCTCCCAGCCCTCCAGCAGCACCTGCGCTGAGCGGTTCGTGTCCAGCCCGTCGAACATCTGCTGGACGTGCTCGGCCTGGTTCTCCGACAGCGTCAGGCCGACGACGTTGACGTCGAACTCTTCCCA
>NZ_LZKK01000253.1 GCF_001672815.1 Mycobacterium sp. E796
ATCGGCGTCGTCGATCAGGCCTCGGACGCCGTCGAGATCCAGGGCCTGTTCACCGTGTCGCTGGCGGAACTGCGCGCGACGTCCGAGGCGGTGCTGCCGCGATTCTTCGGCTAGGTCAGGTTCGGGCGCTGTCGCTGGCGGCGGCGCTGGTCGGCTGGAGCTTCCTCACCCCGCGGCTGCCCTCGGCGTGGCGCGTCACCCTGCAGGCCGGCATGGGCTTGCTGCTGGTGGCGGTGACCCGCGCGTCGCCGGGCCTGCGCCCGCCGCGGCTGGGGGCGGGGATGCGGCTCGGCTCGGCCGCCGGGGCGGCCGCGGCGGGCGCGATCGCCGCGACGACCGCGCTGCCCATGGTGCGGGCCTCGATGGCGGCCCGCGATTTGCCGGTCTCCGTGCCGGGTTGGCTGCTGCTGAACATTCCCGTCGGCACCGTCTGGGCCGAAGAGGCCGCGTTCCGCGCCGCGCTGGCCGCTGTGGGCTCCCGCGCGTTCGGCCGGCGTGGCGGAAGGTTGTTGCAGGCCACCACTTTTGGGCTCTCGCACATCCCGGACGCGCGAGCAACGGGTGCGCCGGTGGTGGCCACCGTGCTGGTGACCGGGATCGCCGGCTGGGCGTTCGGCTGGCTGGCCGACCGATCCGGCAGCCTCGCCGCGCCGATGCTGACCCACCTGGCCGTCAACGAGGCCGGTGCGATCGCCGCGGTGGCCGTGCGACGCTGAGGTATGCCCGCCCGTCAAAGCGCAGACCCGGCCCAGGCCCGGCAGGCGGTGCTGGCCGTGCTGGACTGGCTGCGCGACGAGTCCCGTCCGGCCCCCGACCGCAACGCCCTGGCGGCCGCGGTGCGGCTCACCGCGCGGACACTCGCCGCGGTGGCGCCGGGCGCCAGCGTCGAGGTCCGGATCCCGCCGTTCGCGGCCGTCCAGTGCATCGCCGGACCCCGGCACACCCGCGGCACGCCGCCGAACGTCGTGGAGACCGATCCGCGGACCTGGCTGCGGCTGGCGACCGGCCTTTTGCCGCTGGACGAGGCGAAAGCCACCGGGGGCGTGACGCTGTCCGGCTCGCGGGCGGGTGAAATTGGCCACTGGTTGCCGCTGTTCGGTGTCAGCTGAATACAACCCTGAACTGCAGGTTTAGAGTTATGAATTGGGATTTTCGCCGCCCAACACGCCGGTCGGATTCGTCGGGGAGCCCGTGGTGCCCGTAGACTCCTACACGTCACCAATCGTTCGCCAGGGAGCCGCCGAACCGTGACCGTCGCTGGAGTAGAAGCATCCGAGCAGGACTTGAACTCCCCCCGTGAAGAGTGCGGCGTCTTCGGGGTCTGGGCCCCGGGCGAGGACGTCGCCAAACTCACCTACTACGGCCTGTACGCGCTGCAGCATCGCGGGCAGGAAGCCGCGGGTATCGCCGTCGCCGACGGATCCCAGGTGCTGGTCTTCAAGGACCTCGGCCTGGTAAGCCAGGTGTTCGACGAGCAGACGCTGGCGGCGATGCAGGGCCACGTCGCCATCGGGCACTGCCGCTACTCCACCACGGGCGACACCACGTGGGAGAACGCCCAGCCGGTGTTCCGCAACACCGCGGCCGGCACCGGGGTTGCGTTGGGGCACAACGGAAATCTGGTCAACACCGCTGAACTTGCCGCCCGCGCCCGCGACGAGGGCTTGATGGGCACCCGATACCCGGCCCCCGCGACGACGGACTCCGACATCCTGGGCGCGCTGCTGGCCCACGGTGCCGCCGACTCCACATTGGAACGGGCGGCGCTGGAGCTGCTGCCGACGGTGCGCGGGGCGTTCTGCCTGACGTTCATGGACGAAAACACGTTGTATGCGTGCCGCGATCCCTTTGGGGTGCGGCCGCTTTCGCTCGGACGCCTCGACCGCGGCTGGGTGGTGGCGTCGGAAACCGCCGCCCTCGACATCGTCGGCGCGTCGTTCGTCCGCGACATCGAGCCGGGCGAGCTGCTGGCCATCGACGCCGACGGCGTGCGCTCCACCCGGTTCGCCAACCCCGAGCCCAAGGGCTGCGTCTTCGAATACGTCTACCTCGCGCGGCCCGACAGCACGATCGCCGGCCGCTCGGTGCACGCCACCCGGGTGGACATCGGCCGCCGGCTGGCCCGCGAATGCCCGGTCGAGGCCGACCTGGTGATCGGCGTGCCGGAATCGGGCACCCCGGCCGCCGTCGGATACGCCCAGGAATCCGGCATCCCGTATGGGCAGGGCCTGATGAAGAACGCCTACGTCGGGCGCACGTTCATCCAGCCGTCGCAGACCATCCGCCAGCTCGGCATCCGGCTGAAGCTCAACCCGCTCAAAGAGGTGATCCGCGGCAAGCGGCTCATCGTCGTCGACGACTCGATCGTGCGCGGCAACACCCAGCGGGCACTGTTGCGGATGCTGCGCGAGGCCGGCGCCCTGGAGGTGCACGTGCGCATCGCGTCGCCCCCGGTGAAGTGGCCGTGCTTCTACGGCATCGACTTCCCGTCGCCGGCTGAGTTGATCGCCAACGCCGTGCAAGACAAAGAGGAGATGCTCGAGGCGGTGCGGCACGCCATCGGCGCCGACACACTGGGTTACATCTCGCTGCGCGGCCTGGTCGCGGCCTCCGAGCAGCCGGCGTCGCGGCTGTGCACCGCCTGCTTCGACGGCAAGTACCCGATCGAACTGCCCGAGGAATCCGCGCTCGGCAAGAACGTCATCGAGCACATGCTCGCCAACGCCGCGCGCGGAGCCGCGCTCGATGATCTGGCACCCGATGAAGTGCCGATCGTGCGCTGAGCCGGTGCTTCAAAGACGTGTGATTCCGGCGCGCAGCGCCGCCCGGTAGCCTTTATCGCGATGACGGATCCCGGAAAGAGCCCCGGACGAAACCCGGGCAGCCAGGGCATCACCTACGCGGCGGCCGGGGTGGACATTGAAGCCGGTGAGCGCGCCGTCGCGTTGTTCAAGCCGTTGGCCACCAAGGCCACCCGCCCCGAGGTGCGCGGGGGGCTGGGTGGATTCGCCGGGCTGTTCGCCCTGCGCGGCGACTACCGCGAGCCGGTCCTGGCGGCCTCTACGGATGGCGTCGGCACCAAGCTGGCGGTCGCCCAGGCGATGGACAAGCACGACACCGTCGGCCTCGACCTCGTCGCCATGGTGGTCGACGATCTCGTGGTGTGCGGCGCCGAGCCGCTTTTCCTGCAGGACTACATCGCCGTCGGCCGGACCGTCCCGGAACGCCTCAGCGCAATCGTCAGCGGCATCGCCGAGGGCTGTGTGCGCGCGGGCTGCGCGCTGCTGGGCGGGGAAACCGCCGAACACCCCGGGCTGATGGAGCCCGACCATTACGACATCTCGGCCACCGGCGTCGGTGTCGTCGAGGCCGACGACGTTCTTGGCGCCGACCGCGTCAAACCCGGCGACGTCATCATCGCGATGGGCTCGTCCGGCCTGCACTCCAATGGGTACTCGCTGGCCCGCAGCGTCCTGCTCGAGATCGACCGGATGAACCTGGCCGGTTATGTGGAGGAGTTCGGCCGCACCCTTGGTGAAGAGCTGCTGGAACCGACCCGCATCTACGCCAAAGACTGCCTGGCCCTGACCGCCGAAACCCATGTCCGGACGTTCTGCCACGTCACCGGCGGCGGGCTCGCCGGCAACCTGCAACGCGTCATCCCGCCCGGGCTGGTCGCCGAGGTCGACCGCGGCACCTGGACGCCCGCGCCCGTGTTCGCCATGATCGCCCAGCGCGGCCGCGTGGCGCGTGAGGAGATGGAGAAGACGTTCAACATGGGCGTCGGCATGATCGCCGTCGTCGCTCCCGAAGACCAAGACCGCGCCCTGGCCATCCTGACCGCCCGGCATCTGAACTGCTGGGTGCTGGGCACCGTCGGCAAAGGCGGAAAAGACGGCCCGCGGGCCACACTGGTCGGGCAACACCCGAGGTTCTGACAGAGAAACTGTGCCGACGCTCAGCGCATCGGCACAGTGGTGGCGAGAGGTTCAGCGACGCCAGTCGTCGGGGTCGTCCCAAGATTCGTCTTGGCCGTCGTCGCCGGGTTCGTCGGCGGTCGTGCCCGACAGCTCCTGCTGTAGCCGCTGAAAATCGGTCTGCGGAGAACTGTATTTGAGTTCTCGTGCAACCTTGGTCTGCTTTGCCTTAGCCCGGCCGCGGCCCATGGGGGAACCCCCTCGCGCAATAACGGAGCGGCCTAACGAGTAGGCGGCTCCGATCTCTTGGTGTCGTTATTGTCCTGCCGACAGTTTACCGTGCCTCACGGTCGGGTGTCGGTGACCCCTGTCCGCTGTGGCGGACCTCATCGAGCATTATCTCGCACCGCCCCGCAACCGTTCAACGGCTCGCCGTCCCGCGCCGACGTGTTCGGTGGCGGGCAGGGAATCGGCGTCGATTGCCGCGGCGACATCGCCTTGCTGGCCGGTCGTCAGTTGGGTGTCCGCGGGCAGGCCGCGCTTTACGAGTGCCAGCGCCACCGGCCCGAGGTCGATGTGGTCGACCACGGTTCCAAGCCGTCCGACGGAGCGACCGCCGGCGAGCACCGCGTCTCCCGTGGCGGGCCGCTCCACCGAGCCGTCGAGGTGCAACAACACCAGCATCCGCGGCGGTTTGCCCAGGTTGTGCACTCGCGCGACGGTCTCCTGGCCGCGATAGCAGCCCTTGTCCAGGTGCACGGCCCCCTCGCCGGGACCACCGATCCACCCCACCTCGTGCGGGATCGTGCGCTCGTCGGTGTCGACGCCGAGTCGCGGCCGCAGCGCCGCCACCCGGTGGGCCTCGTAGGCCCACACCCCGGCGGCGCGCACGCCGGCCGCCGCCAGGCGCTCCCGCCAGCCGGCCGCCTCGCCGCGCGGAACCAGCAGATCCAGTTCGATCTGGCCGGCCGGGGAGCCGGGCATCCGCCGCGCGAAGCCGCCGCCGGCGACCGGAACCGCGGTCAGCTCGGCGGGCAAAGCGTCCAGGCCCAGCGCGTCGAGCACTGAAGGGTCGGCGAGTCGCGGACCCAGCAGTGACAACACCGCCAGATCCGCACCGCTCGGAGTGACCTCGGACCAGAACACCATCTTGCGCAGGTATTCCAGCAGCGGCTCACCACGCCACGGTTCAGTGTCGAGGTAGGTCGTGCCGCCCAGCTCCGTCTGAATCCAGTGGTCCTCGACGCGGCCCTGGCCGTCGAGGCTGAGATTTTGCGTGCTCGCGCCCTCGGGCAGTTCGCTGACGTGCTGGCTGGAGATGGTGTGCAGCCAGGTCTGCCGGTCTTTTCCGGTCAGGGTGAGGACCGCGCGGTGCGAGCGGTCGACCAACACCGCGTCGGTCTCGGCCGCCCGCTGCTCGCCCAACGGATCGCCGTAATGCCAGACCGCGCCGGCGTCGGGTCCGGGATCGGGCGCGGGGACGGGATTCACGCACTCAACTCTACGGACGGGCGCTCCGCCGAGTGTGCGGCCAGCCGCACGCTCGACCGCGACTGTGCGGCCAGCCGCACGCTCGCGGCTAGGCTACGCTCCATGGCCGACCAGACGGGTGTGATCCTCACGCTGGACGGCGAGGCCCATCCGCCTGGCGCGCCGCTGTTGCACGCCGACGACCTGGCGGCCGTTCGGGGCGACGGGATCTTCGAGACGCTCCTGGTGCGCGACGGGCGTGCCTGCCTGGTCGGCTCCCATCTGCAGCGCCTGACGCAGTCCGCCAAGATGATGGACCTGCCCGCGCCGGACCTCGCCGTGTGGCGAAATGCCATCGAGGAGGCCGCGCGGCGGTGGGCCGCGGGCACCTCCGACGAGGGCGCGATGCGCCTGATCTACACGCGTGGCCGCGAGGGCGGTTCGGCGCCGACCGCCTACGTGATGGTCAACCCCGTCCCGGAAAGGGTGACCGCGGTTCGCCGCGACGGGCTCGCCGCGATCACGCTGGATCGCGGGCTGCCGGCCAGGGGCGCCGACTCCATGCCGTGGCTGTTGGCCGGCGCCAAGACGCTGTCGTATGCGGTCAACATGGCCGCCCTGCGGCACGCCGCCCGGCAGGGCGCCGGCGACGTCATCTTCGTCAGCTCAGACGGCTACATCCTGGAGGGCCCACGCTCGACGGTCGTCATCGCCGCCGAGCCGGGCGCGGACGGGAATCCGTGCCTGCTGACTCCGCCGCCCTGGTATCCGATCCTGCGCGGCACCACGCAACAGGCGCTCTTCGAGGTGGCGCGCGCCAAGGGCTACGACTGCGACTACCGCGCGCTGCGGGCCGCGGATTTGCATGCCGCCCAAGGCATTTGGCTCGTGTCGAGCATGACCCTGGCGGCTCGGGTGCACACGCTCGACGGACGTCGACTGCTTCGATCTCCGATCGCCACCGAATTCGCCGAACTGGTCGACGCGGCCATCGTCAGCGATCGCTGAGCGCTGAATTCTGTTGTCGGCTCGCGCAATGCCGGGTACGGTCGGCCGTACACAGGAAAGGAGGTGGTCCGCGAAATTGATAGCTTCATGGACATGTGAGGTGGCTACGCGCTAGCTGCATTGGCTCGGAAGAGCTAGCGATCAACGCGCGCTGGCGAATTCCCCGTAGCCACCCGGCCCCCGAGTTTCCGGTCAGTCCAACCAGGAGTTTTGCTCGGGGGCCGCTCCATGTCCGGGCACGTTATTGCGCGATCCTTGCCGAGATCTGCTCGGCGACCCGGCCGGCTTGACCGGTCTCGGCGTCCGGTCCGCACACCAGCACGTCGATCACCACATCGGAGACGGCGCGCAGCGCGTGGTGGCAGATCCTGGTGCCTTCCGTTTGCGTTCGCCCTTGCGCGATCCGGGGCGGGTCGCCCGCGAGCTCCGCGAACTTCCATCCTTCTGCCCGACCGTTGTAGGTCAGCGTGACCGCCTGTCCCGCGCAGGCCCTCCACTTGTCCGCGGACGTCTGCACGAACGCGCTTGCCTTATCGGCCGACGGGAAGGCCACCACGGATTCGAAGACGCGGTGGGACGGCTCTTCGCCGGCCGTGTGCACGGCCTGGGCGGCCACCGCGATGTACCCGCTGTCCTTGTAGGCGGCGTCGGCGATGGGTTCGTAGGCGCCGATGCAGTCCGGGTTGGACAGCGTCCACTTGGGATTGCGCATCCCGTTGGTTTTTTCGGAGACGACCATGTTGGGGTCGGCGACAATGGGGCCCACTTCGAGCGGGCCCAATAGGAACGAATCCAGCTTTGTCGCATTCCCGCTGAAATTGGAATTCGCCGGGGAATTGGGGACGGCAGCGGAATTCGGGCTGGGTGCCGGCTTGGCGGCGGGTTTGCTTTTGCCGCCCTGACTCATGAGCACCACCACGACCGCGATGATGGCAACCACCACCACGGCGGCGGCACCGATGACGATCAGCCGGGTGTTGGCCCCGCCACCCTTGGCCGCGCCGCTGCCGACCGCGGCGGTTGTCGGCGGGGCCGGCTCCGCGCTGACGGGCTGGGGACCGGTGCCGGCCTGGGTCGCCGGGGGCGACGCGTCGGTATCCGACGCGGGCGCCCCGTCTTTAGCCTCGATTTCAGCCAGCACGTTGTCGATTTCGGTTCGGGTGCGGTAGGTGACATCGTGCCGCAGTCGCAGCATCCGCAGCAGCTGGGCGATGTCGCCCCGAGCGCTGGGATCGTCGCCGTCCTCGTCGAACCCTTGCCGTAGCTCGACCAACAGTTGTAGCTGCTGCTGGGGGCTGAGCTCCTTTTCGGCCAGGGTGTTGCCCAATCGCGTTATGTAGCCGAAGGGCACCGGGGGCTCCTCGGGCAGCGGGTCGGGCAATGGCTGGGGTTTGGCCTGCAGCGAGTGCACCGCGGTGACCAATTGGATGCCGGCGTCGACCGTGGGGTTCCGGTAGTCGATGATCTGCAACGCGGCAAGCGGATTCACGCGCATGCTGTCGATGTCGCCGATCCGCACCGGCAGGATCGGCCGGTTGAGGGCCTGCGCGTAGCGCAGCTCGGACTGACTGGGCTTTGACTGCAACCAGTTGTTCGACAGCGCAACGACGAACACGTCGCAGGAGCGGATCTGCTCGAGGATCGTGTTCCACCACGAGTCCCCGCCGCCCAGTTCCTGGTCGAACCAAACCTGTTGTTGGGCGCGCCGGAGGGCGGAAGTCAGAGCGTCGACTGTCGACCTGTCCTGGCTCGAGTAGCTGATGAACAGCGGCATCGCTGTCTCCTAGCGTGAGGCGGAGCGAACGACTGGGGCGAAAGCCTGCATGCGGCGATTTCGCATGCGCCGATACCGTATCAGTGTTGGGCCCTACAGGGATGCGCAAATATTCACTGTCATTTTGGCGCGGGGGCATCCGGCACTTCGGTGTAACGGCGCGCGAACTCCTCACCGGGAACCGGCCATTGCTCGCCGTTGGATCCCCGCACAATCCAATCGCCCTCGGCCGCCGTGGCGGCGCCCTCCAAGGTGTTGACCGTCTCACCGGCTTGAGCCGGTCGCGCCAAAACCCTGCCCTTGCGCCGCCATCGGCCGTCGCCGGCGGGTTCGTAGGTGTCCCGGAAGATGTCGTCACGCACCGACCACACCTTTCCGTCGTCCTGCACCGCCCAATCGCCCGCATCCGCACGCATGGTGTGCCCCGAGTCCGACGTCCAGGTCCACGGCGTGCTTCGTTGCTCCGCCGTCACCGTCCCCGACCGAGTGAAGCTCTGCCACAGTGGGCGCGACCGGTAGCCGAGTTGCCGCAGGCTCCACAGCGTCGCGGCCAGGCTGCGCACGGCCGCGGTGAGTAGCTCCGGCTTGCTTTCCACCACCGACCAGTCGACCAGCTTGTCGTGGATCTTGCGCGAGTCGTCGCGATTGGGCCCGTACTTCCAGCCGTTGCGCCGGTAGTAGCGGCACCAGTCCTCGTGTTCCGCCCGCGCCATGCTCATGGCCGAGGGGTGGTCGAAGCCCATCAGGGCAAGTTGTTCCAGGGGTGGCGAATCGGCCATGTCGCGGCCGGACAACTGGGCCGGCGGGGTGCCCCAGGTGTTCCACGTGTGACCCGCGATCTGTTCGACCATCCACAGCGCGTTGCGCACCTGACGTCTGTTCGAACCGCGATAGAACTCACTGAGCTCGTCCCACGGCATCGCCGCCGGGGAACGCGGCGCCTGGGGGTCGATGGTGGCGACGTAGCGCTCGTGAATCAGCCTCGCCGCGCGTTCCCACGCGTCCTGAATCAAGCCCTCGCGGGTGTCCAGCACCAGGGAGTAGGACTGCAGCGAGCCGACGACCTGGATGGCGTCGTCGGCGATGTTGGTGTTGAGATCCGAAACGAACACCGGCATGTCGGGAAAGCGGGCGGCCAGCCGGGTGCCGATCGTCGCGGCCAGGGTGTCCACCAAGATCACCGCGCTCGCGGCCGGCTCGGCATCGCCGAGCAATCGGAGCATCATGGGCACCGTCGGCGCCTCCGGCACCGCATCGATCGTCGGCCCCTCCGACAGGAATCCCGCTTGCTGGCGGTAGAACTCGTGGTCGCGCACGTACTCTTCGGCGTCCCGTTCGACGAGGGTGAGCGCGGGCAACGGCGATGCTCCGGGCGGGGTGAAGAAGTCGCGTTCCAGGGCGCGGCGGGTCAGGTCCGCGCAAATGGCGAGCGTCAATTGCGAAGTACCGCAGACGAATACACGTTTTGTCCGGCCGGTCGCGATGATGCCGTCGAGCAGCCGGCCGGCGGTCACCTCATACTTGCCGACGACGTCGGCGGCCCACCGGGTGTCGGACCCGCCGAACTGCTGGGCCCGCCAAGCCTTGGCCAACCAGGGGTCGTCGATGCGCACGATGAGGGGCAACCGCTGCTTGTGGTCCAGCTCCGCTAGTCGGCGGCTGATCTGGTCGAGCCACAACAGGTTGGTCGCCGGGTCGCGCGCCACCAAGTACAACCGGGAAAGGTGTCGCCACAGCCGCAGTGACACCAGGGTGGCGGGCCTGTTGAAGTCCACCAGCACCACCCGGGCGCCTTGCCTGCGGGCCCGCTGGACGCGGTCGTCACCGGCATTGGTGATGACGACCAAGGTGGTGCGCCGGTCCAGTGTGCGCGCGACCGCGCTGATCATCGACTGGCTGTCGTCGTCGATGCCGACGATCGCGGCGACGTGCTCGGCGAGGTTGGCGCGCAAGCGGTCCACCTGGGACCGGAAGGCCCCGACCGCGATCCCACCCAGGCCGGTGAAGATCGCCGCCAGCGCCACGATGCGCGCGAGTTCCAGCCCGACCGGGGTGGGGCTCGGGCAGGTGCGCCCGCTCAGCGAGAAGTCACTGGTGCTGCCCTTGACCAACTGGGCCGTGGCCATCAGCGGGGTGAAGAAGGCGGGATGGTTGGGGTCGTGACACCCCCAGTACGAGCTGAGGCCCAGCACGGCGCCCATCGCGACGAGGACGGCGATCACGGTGAAGGAGACGCCCACCACCCGGTGGCTGGTGCTCGACCGGAAGCTCAACACGCACGCCGCGATCAGCACGGCGATGACGATGGCGAGCGTCGGCATCGATCCCGGACGCCCGAACCATCGCAGCCAGTCGGGCAGCGCGTCGAGGATCGAGGGGACCAACGCCAGCGCGGCCAGGTACCCGACCAGCAGCAGGCCAACCCCGGACACGACCCAGCGAATTACTTGCCGGAGTGTACCCATCGGCCGACCTCCCTCACCCGAGCGTCGTCGCGGTGAGGTTATCTTGGCGCGTGCGCTTGGCGGTGACTATCCGGCGAACCGCGACAGCCGCGCCGAAAGATGAGGCACCAGGCCGCCGTCGGCGTCCACCCGCTCCTCGACATAGGCCAGGTCGCCGCCTTCGACGATGCCGTACAGCCGCTTGGCGCCACCGACCAGCAGCCCCGACCGGCTGCGGGCCAGCGCGTCGGTCACCAGCTCCCACGACGACTGCGTGCGGGGCCGCCCGTAGAACAACTCGATGTACCCGGCCGAATGGGCCAACAACAACTCGATCGCCTGCGACTCGGTGGGATCGTCGTCGGGATCGCTGACGAAGCGCCAGAAGCCCGTCTCGCGCAGGCCCGGTTCGCGATACCCGCCCGCCTCGTCGAGCCGCCAGGAGCGAGCTTCCCAATTCAGATAGTCGCCGCCGTCGTGCGAGACCACGATCTGCTGGCCGAACCGGTAATCCCCGTCGGGTCCGCGGCCCTCGCCCTCGCCGCGCCACACCCCGACCAGCGGCAGCAGCGCCAGCAGCGCGTCGTTGAGGTTCGCCCCTTGGCGCAGATTGGCGGTGTCGGCGGGCACCGGCAGGTCGTCGAAGCCGGGGATGTTGCGGGCCGCGGTCACCTTGGCGCGTTCGGCGGCGGCCGCGACGGCGCGGTCGCCCGAGCCGCCGGAAACGACTGGGCCGTCAGGGTCTTCGGAGGTCAACCGCGCCGCTCCTCACCGTCGCTGCGCGCTGCATCGTCGCCGGCGCGGGTCACGACTCGTCAGTGATGAGCCGGTAGAGGGTGTACAGCGCGAACCATGAGATGACCACGACTGCGACGACCAGCATGATCTCGAAGAAGAGCACCACGGGGACGAGTCTATTCGTCCCGCGGATGCCCGGGGACCGGCCGGCCCGTCAGGCGATCTTGACGTCGACCTCGTGAATGCCGGCACCCGACGGCGCGACCACGGCGTCGCCGTTGCCGACGGGGGACAGCGCGCGCAGCGTCCACGACCCCGGTGCGGCGAAGAACCGGAAGTCACCGGTGGCCGACGCGACCACCTCGGCAGTGAACTCGTCCGACGAGTCCAGCAGGCGGACGAATGCGCCACCCACCGCCTGACCGTCGCCGTCCACGACCCGTCCGGTGATGACCGTTTCCTTCTCCAGATCGACGCTGGCGGGCAACGTCAGTCCTTGCTTCGGTCCAGAGCACATATCAGCTTCCCAACTCGATCGGGGCACCCACCAGGGAGCCGTATTCCGTCCAACTGCCGTCGTAGTTCTTGACGTTTTTATGGCCGAGTAATTCCCGCAGCACGAACCAGGTGTGCGACGAGCGTTCCCCGATTCGGCAGTACGCGATGGTTTCCTTCGTTCCATCCAGGCCGGCGTCGCCGTACAGCTTGGCCAGCTCCTCGTCGGACTTGAAGGTGCCGTCCTCGTTGGCGGCCTTGCTCCACGGGACGTTGATCGCGCCCGGGACGTGGCCCGGCCGCTGGCTTTGCTCCTGGGGCAGGTGCGCCGGCGCGAGGATCTTGCCCGAGAACTCGTCGGGTGAGCGCACGTCGACGAGGTTCTTGACGTTGATGGCCGCGATGACCTCGTCGCGGAAGGCCCGGATGGTGTTGTCCGGCGGGGCCGCGGTGTATGACGTCGCCGGCCGGTTGACCGTGTCGGTGGACAGCGGGCGCCGGTCGAGCTCCCACTTCTTGCGGCCGCCGTCGAGCAGCTTGACCTTCTCGTGACCGTAGAGCTTGAAATACCAGTAGGCGTAGGCGGCGAACCAGTTGTTGTTACCGCCATAGAGGATCACGGTGTCGTCGTTGGCGATGCCGCGGTCGGACAGCAGCTTCGAGAATTGCTGCGCGTCGACGAAGTCACGTTTGACCGGGTCCTGTAAATCGGTGCGCCAGTCCAGCCTGACCGCTCCCGGGATGTGGCCGGTGTCGTACGCGCTGGTGTCCTCGTCCACTTCCACGAAGACGACGTTCTCGGCGTCGAGATTGCTCTGGGCCCAGTCTGCGGAGACCAGGACGTCGGAGCGTGCCATGGATGGATTCCTTTCGGTTGCTGCTGACGAACGGGGCTAGGAGGGGGTCGGCCGCAGGCGCGCGACCAGCGGGTAGAGCTGGCAGCCCAGGCAGATGCCGAAGGCGGCGTTCAGGAACGCGGCAACCAGCGCGAACGCGGTGGCGATGACGCCGACCAGGAAGGCGCCGGCGGCGAATCCCGCCGCCCCGACGACCGCGAAGATCAAGCCGACGAGTTGGGCGAACTTCAGTGGCGCGACCGGTTCGCGTTCGGTGACCGGCCCCAGCCGGGGCGCCACGACGGTGGCGAACACCCGCCCATAGGGATGCCGGCGCGGGCCGCCGACGGCGCCGATCGCGAAGATCACGGCCTGCACCGCCAGAATGACCGCGGCCGCCAGGGGGCTGGCGGCCGAAACGACGAGGGCGGCGACCAGGACCGCGGTGGTGACCCAGGCGGCGAACCGGGGTCCGCGTACGTCGACGCGGTCCGGCTCGACCGCGGTGTTGCTGCTCGGCACGCTATTACTCCTAGAAATCTTGTTGCGCGGAAATCGGGGGAGGCACGCCTTGGAAAGCCTCGGTGGGGGTCCGAAGCTGCTCCGAGTGCGCGCGGGGGCGCCGCTACTCAGCAGCTACAGCGACAACAACAACCCGCGATGCGGCACAGATCGACTGTGCGGCGCGTGGTGAGCATGGGCTCAAGGCGGGCTGACACGTCGGCAAGCTTACCCAATGACCTGGCGCTCAAGCCAACAGCGGCTGCAGCACCGAGCGCAGGTCGGCGGCCTTGGGCACGCCGGAGGCCCGGTATCGCTGCTGCCCGTCGGCATCGAAGATCAGCGTGGTGGGCAGGGACAGCACTGAAAACCGACGGGCCTTCGCCGGATCGGCGTCCAGGTCGATCTCGAGGTGCGCCACCTCGCCCATGTCCTCGCAAACCTGATGCACCACCCGGCGGACCCGATCACAGGGCCCGCACCACGCGGCGCTGAAATGCACGATGGTGGGCCCGCTGCGGGAAAGGCCCAGGTCCGCTGTGTCGGGCTCGGCGCTTTGAGCAGAGGCGACCTCGCGGACGTGTCCGGAGCGGCGCGTAAACAACCATCCGCCGAGGCTTGCGACGAGCAAGGCCGCCACGATCGCGACAACGACGGTCATCATGACTGCTTAAACCCCTCGAGCGTCAGGGTTACTCCCTGGGTGACTCCTTCGATGATGATGTCGGAGCCGCGAGCGCCCTCCGTGGTCGGCGCCACGCCGAACGGGAGCCGCTGATTGGGCAGCCTGGTGCTGAAGGCGCGCAGGACGGCGTCCCGCTTGGCGTCCGGAACGGTTTGGTTGGCGGTGTCGGGCCCGGTGAGGACGCCGGTGGGGGTGACCACCAGCGTCGCGGGGTCGTCGGGGGCGATGGACAGGTCGACCGAGACGCTGACCCGGTGGTCGAAGTCCGCCGATTTGGGGGTGCCGCTGAACACCAGGCCGTGGCTGTCGGAGATGCCCGAGGCGGTGACGCCCCCGGTGGCGGTGTTCGTCTCCCTGGGCGGCGCCTCGACCATCAGGTCGGTTATGCCCATGTAGCGGCCCAGGTGGATCGAGTCGACGATGATGCGGCTCTCCAGCCTGCCCACCGGCAGCTTCGCGTCGGGCCTGATCAGCCACGACGCATAGCTCAGGTCGACCGAATACATGGTGGCCTCGAGGGTGGCCTTTCCTACCATCGCGTGATCGATCGCGTTGGCCTTGATCTCCACCTGGCTGTAGTGCCGCCGCAGCGCCTGCGGGATGAAGGGAAATGCCACGATGGCGACGAACGGGTCGGACCCCAAATTCGCCACCCTGCGCACGCTGCTGGACAGCCGGTATTCGGCGTAGATGCTGGTTCCGTAGTCGACGCCGACGGCGCCGATCACGATCACGGCCACGGCGACGGCCGTCGCCCCGACGCCGATCAGCACCTTGCGCATGCGCATATTGTCGCGTAATACGATGGCCGCCGTGCCGCGGACCGTCCGGTGGCGGGCCTCACAGTGGCGTATACCCTGCACCAAAATGGCAGGTGGCACGTTATCGTTAGATGACCTGGCAACCAACGCGTCGTGGCGTTATCGAAATTGGGAGACGCCTTTCCCACGATTTGGAGGGGCTTTTTGGAGCTTTTACTGCTGACCTCGGAGCTGCATCCCGATCCGGTGCTGCCGTCGTTATCTCTGCTTCCCCACACCATTCGGACGGCGCCGCCAGAACCCTCCTCATTGCTGGAGGCCGGAACCGCGGACGCCGTGCTCGTCGACGCGCGCACCGACCTGTCGTCGGCGCGCGGTCTGTGCCGGCTGCTGAGCACGGCGGGCCGGTCGGTCCCCGTCCTGGCGGTGGTGAGCGAAGGCGGCCTGGTCGCCGTCAGCGCCGACTGGGGACTCGACGAGATCCTGCTGCCCAGTACCGGGCCCGCCGAGATCGACGCGCGGCTGCGGCTGGTGGTCGGCCGCCGCGGCGGGCTGGCCGACCAGGAGAGTGCCGGCAAGGTCAGCCTCGGCGAGCTCGTGATCGATGAGGGCACCTACACCGCGCGGCTGCGGGGCCGCCCCCTCGATCTGACCTACAAAGAGTTCGAGTTGCTCAAGTACCTGGCCCAGCACGCGGGCCGGGTGTTCACCCGGGCGCAACTGCTGCACGAAGTGTGGGGTTACGACTTCTTCGGCGGCACCCGCACCGTCGACGTCCACGTGCGTCGGCTTCGGGCCAAACTCGGGCCGGAGTACGAGGCCTTGATCGGCACGGTGCGCAATGTGGGTTACAAGGCCGTCCGCCCGGCGCGCGGCCGCGCGCCGTTGTCCGGACCCGATGATGTCGATGCCGTCGACGACGCCGAGGCCGACGCCGAGGAGCTGCAACACCCGCTGGGCGACCCGCTGCGCAGTCAGTGAATTCGCCGGAGTGGCGCTCCACTCTGACCGCCGATGAGCAGCGGAGGGTGCGCGAACTCGTCTCGGCGGCAACCGATTTCGACGGCGTGGCGCCGGTGGGCGAACAGGTGTTGCGCGAACTCGGGCACGGCCGCACCGAGCACCTGCTGGTCACCCGCGGCCAACCGGGCCCGATCGACGGCTATCTGAATCTCAGCCCGCCCCGCGACGGCGGCGCGGGCATGGCCGAAATGGTTGTACACCCGCAGGCACGCCGGCGCGGTATCGGTGCGGCGATGGGGCGCGCGGCGGTGGCCAAGACCGCCGGGCGCAACCAGTTCTGGGCGCACGGCACCCTGGAGCCGGCCCGGGCGACCGCAGCGGCACTCGGCCTCGTCGCGGTCCGCGAGCTGGTCCAGATGCGACGATCGCTGCGCGACGCCGGCGACCCGGTGCCGCCCGCTCCCGGGGTGCAGATCCGTACCTACCAAGGCACGTCCGACGACGCCGAGCTGTTGCGGGTCAACAACGCCGCGTTCGCCTACCACCCTGAACAGGGCGGGTGGACCGAAGCCGACTTGGCGGAGCGGCGCAGTGAACCCTGGTTCGACCCGGCCGGCTTGTTCCTGGCGTTCGGCGCCCCCGATGGCGAACAGGCGGGCAGGCTGCTGGGCTTCCACTGGACCAAGGTCCACCTTGACCGACCGGGCCTCGGGGAGGTCTACGTCGTCGGCGTCGACCCCGCCGCGCAGGGCCGGCGTCTGGGGCAGACGCTGACGGCCACCGGAATTCAGTACCTGGCAGGCCGGCTGTCCGGCTCGGCCGAACCCACCGTGATGCTCTACGTGGAGTCCGACAACGTCGCCGCCGTGCGGACTTACCAGCGCCTGGGGTTCACCAGCTACAGCGTCGACACCGCGTACGCGCCGCCGCCCGGCTGACGCCAGCCGTGTGGACGCGAAGTGTTCACGTTGCATTCATCTCTACCGACTTTTGTGGGTCTGGTCGCCGCATATTTTCGCGGTGACTGGCAACCTCCTTGGGGAAGCGGCCAGCGGCGCCCGCAGCCGTCCCGGAATGCGTCAGAAAGCGAGATCGGTGAGGCTCGACAGGCAGGGGAGGGCGCTGGCGGGGGTCGTGCTGGCGCTGGCCGTTTGCGCTGAAGCCCTGACCGCCTGCGACAGCGACGACAACCACCGCGGCGCTTCGCCGACCACCCTCTCGGGGCCCACCGGCACGGCGGGCTGCGGCGGCAAGAACGGGTTGACGGCGGAGGGGTCGACCGCTCAGCAGAACGCGATGGCGCTGTTCAACCAGGTCTGGGGGCAGTACTGCCCGGGCAAGGGCGTGTCGTACAACCCGACCGGATCGGGCGCCGGCCGCGAGCAGTTCATCGCGGGCCACGTCGACTTCGCCGGAACGGATTCGCCGCTGGTCGCCGACCAGATCGGCCCGGCCGCCAAACGCTGTGACGGAAACCCGGCCTGGGACCTGCCGCTCGTCTTCGGCCCGGTCGCGCTGGTGTACAACCTGCCCGGCGTTTCGAACCTGGTCCTCAGCAGTGACGCCCTGGCCAAGATCTTCAGCGGCCGGATCACGGTCTGGAACGACCCGATACTCGCGGCGCTCAATCCCGGCGTGGCGCTGCCCGCTACCAACGTGGTGCCGATCTACCGGTCGGACTCGTCGGGAACGACGGATAACGTCCAGAAGTACTTGACGGCCGCCGCGCCGCAGAGCTGGACCCGCGGCGTGGGCACCGAGTTCCAGGGCGGCGTCGGTGAAGGGGCCACGAAGTCGGTCGGCGTGATCCAGGCGGTGCGGTCCACACCGGGCGCCATCGGGTACGTCGAGAAGGGGTTTGCCGACCAGGGCGGTTTGCCGTACGCCCTGATCGACACCGGCAGCGGCGTGGTTCCGCTCACCAGCGACACCGCCAACAAGGCCATCCAGACGGCCAGCTTCGTGGCCGATGGCAACGATCTGGTGCTCGATCTGAACCCGATGTACGCCGCCCAGCAGCCGGGTGCGTACCCGCTGGTGCTGGCCACTTACGAGATCGTCTGCTCGAAGGGCTACGACCCGGGTACCTCCGCGGCGGTCAAATCGTTCCTCGGCGTGGCGGCGACCAACGGGCAGGAGGGCCTCGCGTCCGCCGGATATGTCCCGCTGACCGATAAGGTCAAGGGGCGATTGGTTACCGCGATCAACGCCATGCAGTGACCGGTGGGCGCAATGAGCGACAGCACGACTGTGACGGGATCACAGTGACAGGGTCTTCCGTCCCGAACCCTTCCGCAGCGGGTTCGGGTGCGGTCGTCGCTGCGCCCTTTCCGGAATCGCCCGTCGTGCCGATCAGCCCGTGGGGACGCGCTCAGCCGCGCATGGCGGACCGGATATTCCGTTGGCTCGCCAAGGGTTCGGGCGTCCTCATCGTGGTGCTGATCGTCGCCATCGGCGGATTCTTGCTGTTGCGCGCGATCCCAGCCTTGAAGCGCAACCACGAGAACTTCTTCACCTACGGCGGTAGCTGGGCCACCACGGACACGTCGGCCATGCATTTCGGAATCCCCGATCTGCTGCAGGTGACCCTGTTCGTCTCGGTGTTCGCACTGGTCCTTGCCATGCCGGTCGCCCTGGGCGTCGCACTGTTCGTCACGCAGTACGCGCCTCGGCGGGTCGCCGGTCCGCTGTCCTACGCGGTCGATCTGCTCGCCGCGGTTCCCTCGATCGTCTACGGCGTGTGGGGCCTGTACGTCCTGGCGCCGCAGCTGCGACCGGTCGCCAACTGGCTGAATCACAGCCTCGGTTGGTGTTTCCTGTTCGCCACCGGCAACGCGTCGGTGGCGGGCGGCGGCACCATCTTCACGGGCGGGATCGTGTTGGCGGTGATGATTTTGCCGATCATCACCGCGGTCACCCGGGAAGTGTTCGTCCAGACACCGCAGGAGGAGATCGAGGCGGCACTGGCCCTCGGCGCCACCCGTTGGGAAGTGGTCAAGACGACCGTGCTGCCCTTCGGGCGATCCGGATACGTCAGTGGCGCGATGCTGGGCCTGGGCCGCGCCCTGGGCGAGACGGTCGCGCTGCTGATCATCTTGCGCGGCACCCAGGCGGCATTCGGGTGGTCGCTGTTCGACGGCGGCTCGACCTTCGCGACCAAGATCGCCGGCGCGGCAGCGGAATTCGACGACCGGTACGAGGCCGGCGCCTACATCGCCGCGGGGCTCGTCTTGTTCGTGCTCACCTTCCTGGTCGACACCCTGGCCCGCGGCGCCGCGGCCGGGGCCGGCAGCCGCAGGGGCCGCCGATGACCTCGATGCTCGATCGTCCGCTCAAGGCGCGGGCGTTGTCCGATCTCGGCCGGCGCCGCCGGGTCGCAGACAACACCGCGACGGTGTTGGTGACGCTGGCGATGGTGATCGCCGTGATCCCGTTGCTGTTGGTGCTGTGGTCCGTAATCGCCAAGGGGCTCAAGGTGATCGCCTCCAGCGCGTGGTGGACGCATTCCCAGGCCGGCATGACGGCGTTCGTCGCCGGCGGTGGCGCCTACCACGCGATCGTGGGAACGCTGCTGCAGGGATTGGTGTGCGCCCTGATCTCGGTGCCGATCGGCATCATGGTGGCGATCTATCTGGTCGAATACGGGGGCAGCGCGCCACTGGGCAGGCTGGCCTCGTTCATGGTCGACATCCTGTCCGGCGTGCCCTCGATCGTGGCAGCGTTGTTCATCTACGCGGTGTGGGTGTCGACGCTGGGACTGCCCCGCTCACAATTCGCGGTGTCGCTGGCGTTGGTCCTGATGATGCTGCCGGTGATCGTGCGGGCCACCGAGGAGATGCTGCGGATCGTGCCGGTGGATCTGCGGGAGGCCAGCTATGCGCTGGGCATCCCGAAGTGGAAAACCATTGCCAGCGTCGTGATTCCCACCGGGCTGTCCGGCATCATCACCGGAATAATGCTGGCGGTGGCCAGGGTGCTCGGTGAGACGGCGCCGCTGCTGATCCTCGTCGGTTATTCGCAGTCGATGAACTTCGACATCTTCCACGGATTCATGGGATCGTTGCCCGGCATGATGTACGACCAGACAGCGGCGGGCGCGGGCGTCAACCCGGTGCCCACGGATCGGTTGTGGGGTGCGGCGCTAACCCTCATTCTGGTCATCGCGGTCATCAATGTCGGGGCTAGGGTGATCGCGAAACTCTATGCCCCCAGAAAGTCGTAGGCAGGAGCACTAGTGGCCAAGCGGTTGGACCTCAAGTCCATCAACATCTACTACGGGTCGTTCAAGGCGGTCGCCGATGTGACGATGTCGATCCTGCCTCGCAGCGTGACGGCCTTCATCGGTTCGTCGGGCTGCGGCAAGACGACCGTGCTGCGTACCTTGAACCGGATGCATGAGGTGATCCCCGGCGCGCGTGTCGAGGGCAGCGTGCTGCTCGACGATCAAGACATCTACGCCCCGGGCGTCGACCCGGTCGGTGTGCGCCGGGCGATCGGGATGGTGTTCCAGCGGCCGAATCCGTTCCCCGCCATGTCGATTCGGGACAACGTGGTCGCCGGCCTGAAGTTGCAAGGGGTACGTAACCGCAAGCTGCTCGACGAGACCGCCGAACACTCGCTGCGCGGGGCGAACCTGTGGGAAGAGGTCAAGGACCGGTTGGACCGGCCCGGCGGTGGACTATCCGGTGGGCAGCAGCAGCGCCTGTGCATCGCACGCGCCATCGCCGTGCAACCCGATGTGTTGCTCATGGACGAGCCGTGCTCCGCGCTGGACCCGATCTCGACGCTGGCCATCGAAGAACTGATCAGCGAGTTGAAGCAGGACTACACCATCGTCATCGTGACGCACAACATGCAGCAGGCGGCCCGGGTGAGCGATCAGACCGCGTTCTTCAACCTGGAAGCCACCGGAAAGCCCGGCCGGCTGATCGAGGTCGACGACACCGAGAAGATTTTCTCCAACCCCACGCAGAAGGCGACGGAGGACTACATCTCCGGCCGCTTCGGCTAGCGCGACGTCGGGTTGGTCTCATCCTCGGGAAGGTGCCCGGTCGCCTGGAAAATGACGCGCCTTGCCACTTCCACGGCGTGGTCCGCGAAGCGCTCGTAGAAGCGGCCCAGCAACGTCACGTCCACGGCGGCGGCGACACCGTGCTTCCATTCGCGGTCCATCAGCACCGAGAACAAATGCCGGTGCAGATCATCCATGGCGTCGTCTTCCTCACGGATCCGGGCGGCCTTCTCCGGGTCGCGTGACAACACCACCTCTTGAGCGTTGCTGCCCAATTCGACGGCGACTCTGCCCATTTCGGCGAAGTACCCGTTGACCTCTTCGGGCAGCGCGTGCTGGGGATGGCGCCGGCGGGCGATCTTGGCCACGTGCAGGGCCAGCGCGCCCATTCGGTCGATGTCCGCCACCATCTGGATGGCACTGACGATGGACCGCAGATCGCCGGCGACCGGCGCCTGCAGCGCCAGCAGCACGAACGCGCTTTCCTCGGCCTGGGCGCTCAGCGTCGCGATCTTCTCGTGGTCGGAAATCACCTGTTCGGCCAGCACCAGATCCGCCTGCAGCAGCGCCTGGGTGGCCTGCTCCATGGCGACACCCGCCAGCCCGCACATCTCGCCCAGGCGCTCAGATAACTCAGTGAGCTGCTCGTGGTAGGCCGTTCGCATGCTGCCAAGCCTACGTTCTCGATGCCGGAAACGGGTGACGCGGTAGCGCCAAAATTCTTTACTCGCAGGTGGTGTCAGCCGCGTTGGTGACCGTCAGGTCGTCGGGCAGCTTGGTCGGAGTGTTGCCGGACCCGCGCTCGATCTGCATGCTGATCGACGAGCCGCTGGGCGCGGGAGTGGCGACGGAGTTGAAGTCCGGCCCGAGCACGACCTGGATGACTTGCCCGTAGCCCGACACCCGCTGGACCTTCGCGTTGGCGAACGACGAGGCGACCGTGGCCGCGGCCTGCTCGTTGCCGGGTGAGAACAACACGGTCGTCGTATTCACCGAACTGGGATAGTCATCCGGCGTCATCACGTTGAACCCGTTCCGCTTCAGCTGGCTGGTCGCGGTCGCGGCCAACCCGCTCTGCGTCGTGGCGTTCGATACCCGGACCGTGACATCTTGCGGCGCGGTCGTTGTCACCTGCTGGTGTTGGGCCTCCGGGGCCGCGGTGGGGCTGGGCGCCTTCTTGGTGGTGGGGGCCGTGGTTGGGCCCGTCGTTGGGGTGTTGTCGCCCAACGGTTTGGCGTTCTGGTCGTTCTCCTCGGGCAGCGGATCGTCGTTGATGATGGCGTCGAAAAGCGCCCTCATGTCGGCCAGCCGCGGGGGCTCGTCGCCGTTCTGGTCGGTGACGCCGGTCGGCACGGTGACGAACGTCATGTGCCCGGCCGCAATGCCCTGCAACGACTGACCCAGCTGGACCAGGTCTTTGGTCTTGACGTTGTCGACGAACGTGTCGCCGATGACCAAGTTCACGACGTTGTTGAGCTTGTTGAGGTCCAACAACGTGTCTTCGGAGATCAACGCACGAAGCAGCGACGACAGGAACAATTGCTGGCGCTTGATGCGGCCGTAGTCGCCGTTGGTCTCGGTCGTCACCTGGCGGGCTCGCACATAGTTCAACGCGGTTGGGCCATCGAGTACCTGGCGTCCCGAGCGTTCCAGGACGGTGCCCAGCTCGTAGTCGTGCAGCGGCGTGCGACTGCAGACTTCGACGCCGCCCAGGGCATCTACCATCTTCGAGAACCCGGCGAAGTCGACGCCGATGAAGTGGTTGATGCTCAGGCCGGACAGCTTCTGAATCTCCTTGACCAGACACTTCGGGCCCCCGAAGGCGAATGCCGAGTTCAGCTTGGTCTCGGTGTAGACCATCTTCGGACCCATGGTCTTGGTCTTCTCGTCGTAAATGGGTCCGTACTTGCCGGTGCTGGGATTCCAGGCCTCGCATTGGAACGGCGTGATCGCCAGGTCCCGCGGGAACGAGACCGCGACCACGCGTTTGCGGTTCGCCGGGATGTTGACCAGCATGACGGTGTCCGACCGCTCGCCATCGGCGTCTTCGGTGGTACCGGCGCCCATGTCGGCGTTTTGCCCGGCGCGCGAGTCGACGCCGACGATCAGAAAGTCCTCGTCGCCGTACTGTCCACCGGGGTCGCGGATGTCGCTCGAATTCGGGTCGAGCGCGCTGACGATGTTGAGCCGGTTGTTCTTCGACGCGCTCCACTGCCACGCCCCACCGGTCAGGACCAACGCCAGCACGGCGGAGAACGCCGCCATCGAACGGGCCGCCAGCACTATGGGGCGCCGCCGGCGCTTAGTTTTGGGTTCGCGGTCCTCGGGGGTCGCGTCGTCCGCGCTCCCGTCGAGGTCGAACTCGTCGTCGTAATCCGCGTAGTCGGCGGCCCCGAGCTCGGGGAGCTCCGAAGGGGGGTCGAGCAGATAGGCCGGGGTGTCGATCACCTGCGTGTCCTGCAGGTCGATCGGCGGGTCGGGCTCGGGCTCGGGGTCGGGCGCGACGCGGTGGCGACTGCGCCGGCTGGTGCTCGGGGCCCCTACCTTGGCGATCAGCTCGGCGACGGTGAGCCCGCCGTCCGTGTGGCACCCGCCCGTTTCGGTCTCGACGCCCGACGGCTCGACAGGCTCGACAGGTTCGTCTGAGGCCGGCTCGGTCAGCCAGCGGTGGACGCTGTGATCAGACGGTGGTTGCGCGAACCGCTCCCACGGGGCGGCTCCCGGCGTCGGCTGCGGGGTGCGCCGATGGCCACGAGTGGCGTCAGTGCCGCCATCACCCATGTCCTATCGGCCTCCAAAACTCTGATGCAACTCCGATGCGACGCCGGGGCTAGCCATCAGCGCCGCGGGCCGCGCCACCCGTGGTCGCGCGGTGTTCTCACGCTCCCGCGGCGGCACGCAACCGACCCCCACCGAAGCGCAATGCAGCAAGGTCCACATCGTACTGAGTTATCGCCGCGGACGCGATTTCGAGCGTGTTAACGCTTAGCCGCCCGAGTGCATCACGTCCGCCCCCGCGGGCACCGTGCAGTCGTCGGGGTCGGTCAGCCAGCCCTCGGGAAGGGCCACCCGGGCCGGTGAACCCTGCCGGCCACGAGGGCCGCACGCGGCGTCCGGAAACGGGACGGTGCGGTCCAACCGGTCGAGCAGAGCGTCGAGCTCATCCAGCGTCGTCACCATCGCGAGTGCTCGCCGCAACTCCGACCCGGCGGGAAAGCCATGCAGGTACCAGGCGACGTGCTTGCGGATGTCGCGCATGCCCTTGTCCTCGCCGAAATGCGCGGCCAGCAGCCGGCCGTGCCGGCGCACGATGTCGGCGACCTCGCCCAGGGTGGGCGGCGTCGGGGCCGGGGTGCCGGTGAACGCAGCCGACAACTCGGCGAACAGCCACGGGCGGCCGAGGCAACCGCGACCGATGACCACGCCGTCGCATCCCGTGCTGGCCATCATCGCCAGCGCGTCGCTGGCGTCATAGATGTCGCCGTTGCCCAGCACCGGGATGGTCCGTACTTCCTGCTTGAGCCGCGCGATCTGGTCCCAGTCGGCCGTCCCCGAGTAGCGCTGCGCCGCCGTGCGGGCGTGCAACGCAACCGCGGCCGCACCCTCGGCCTCGGCGATGCGTCCGGCGTCCAGGTGGGTGTGGTGCTCGTCGTCGATGCCGACGCGGAACTTCACGGTCACCGGGATGCGGGTGCCCTCGGTGGCCCGTACGGCCGCGGCCACGATCTGGCCGAACAGCCGCCGCTTGAACGGCAGCGCCGCCCCGCCGCCACGCTTGGTGACCTTGGGCACCGGGCAGCCGAAGTTCATGTCGATGTGGTCGGCCAGGCCTTCGTCCGCGATCATCCTGGCGGCCGCGTAGGTGGTCGCCGGATCGACGGTGTAGAGCTGCAGCGAGCGCGGCGACTCGTCGGGCGCGAACGTCGTCATGTGCATCGTCGCCGCGTGCCGCTCCACCAAAGCGCGCGCGGTCACCATCTCACAGACGTACAGCCCGCTGACCGTGCCGACCTTGGACAGCTCCAGCTCACGGCACAGTGTCCGGAACGCGACGTTGGTCACGCCCGCCATCGGGGCCAGCACCACCGGGCTGGCGAGCGTGATCGGACCGATACGCAAGGCGTCTACCGAAGGCTCACCGACGACTCATGGCGAGCTTGCCGGCGGTCTTGTGCAGCTCGTAGGCGGTCGTCTTCTTACCGGTACGGGCCTCGCGGTCGAGCTGGCGCTGCTTGGACACCTCGAACCTGTCGCAGGACGCCTCGAGTTCCTTGATCAGCACGCCGAGGTCGTCGCGCAATTCGGCCGCCTCGCCGGTGAAGTCCTCGCGCTCGAAGATGCGCCACTTCTTCAGAATCGGCATGACGACGTCATCGAGGTGGATACGCGGGTCGTACACGCCACCCATGGCGATGATCACGGCCTTGCGCCGGAACTCGGGCACCTGGAAGCCGGGCATCTGGAAGTGCCGCAAGATGAGGTGCAGCGCCTTCATCGCCGTGTTGGGGGCGAGCTCGAACGCGGCCTCGCTTACGTCGCGGTAGAAGATCATGTGCAGGTTCTCGTCGGCCGAGATCTTGGCCATGAGTTGCTCGGCGACGGGATCGTTGCAGGCCTTGCCGGTGTTGCGGTGCGAAATCCGGGTGGCCAGTTCCTGGAAACTGACGTACAAGACGGAATGGGTGAGGGTCTCGGCGAAGTACTCGCCCTGGTGGTTCTGGCCCGGGCTGAAGCCCCGGTTGACCACCTCGAGGCGCAGCAGCTCCAGCTCAACGGGGTCGACCGCGCGGGTCACCACGAGGTAGTCGCGCAGCGCGATGCCGTGCCGGTTCTCCTCGGCGGTCCACCGGTTGACCCACTGGCCCCAGGCGCCGTCCATGCCCATGTTCATCGCGATCTCGCGGTGGTACGACGGCAGGTTGTCCTCGGTGACGAGGTTCTGCACCATCGCCACCTGCGCGACGTCGGACAGCTTGCTCTCCTCGGGGTGCCAGTCCTGTCCGCCGAGCGCGTAGTAGTTCTTGCCGTCCGACCACGGGATGTAGTCGTGCGGGTTCCACGGCTTGTGCACGCTCAGATGCCGGTTCAGGTATTTCTCCACGACCGGTTCGAGTTCATGCAGAAGCTGTAAGTCGGTCAGCTCCGCTGACATGGCCCCTCCAGTTATCTGTGTCTGCGGGTAGCAGTCAATATATCTGTGTCCCCCGGTAGCATCAAGTTCCTCGCCGGCGCGGCACACGACAGTTCTCGAAGGGCTAGCCAGTCCGGGGTGCGCGCGAAACCGCTACTCGAATTTGCCCTGCTCGGCGGGCGGGACGTAGGGCGCCGCGGCATTGAACAGCATGTTGACGCAATAGTCGATGAACTGCTTGCGAGTGGCCCCGAGCTGGCCGTTGAGGTAGGCGGTGAACAGGCTCGTCAGCCCGCCGACCAGGCTGGTGGCGATCATCTTCTGCAGCACCGAGTCGCCGATGCGCGACAGCTTGCGCTGCAGCAGGTCGATGAAGTTGGGCATCCACTCCGCGCCCGACTGTGTCAACACCGGCTCCACCGTGGGCGCCAGCAACAGCACCCGTCCCCGCACGGGGTCGTCGACCATGAGCTCGACGAATTGTTCGACCGCCTCGCGTGGCGTCTTCGCCGAAACCAGGGTGTTCATCGCGCGCGCGCAGACGTCGTCATAGACGGCGCGCACGAATTCGTCACGATCGGAGAAGCTTTCGTAGAAATAGCGTTCGGTCAGTGCCGCCTTCTTGCACACCGCACGCACCGTCAGCGCGGGGCCGCTATCGCTGCCGAGCAGCTGCACGCCCGCGGTGATGAGATTGTCGCGGCGCAGGGCGAGGCGGCTCTCTAGGGGGACGCCGGTCCAACGACCCCGTCGTTGACCCGTCTGCACATCGCTCCTAAGCTCTAAGTGACAACGCATGTAGTCAAAATTGACCGATACTTACAGGGATCTAATAGTGACCCAACATACGTCCGCAGCCCGCCCGCTGAACAGCGGCGCCTCCGACGGCGTGGCCGGCGGCTGCCCGGTGTCGCCGCTCGGCTACGCGTCGCCACCCGCTCCGCTGGGCCCCGATTCCTTGACGTGGCGGTACTTCGGGGATTGGCGCGGCATGTTGCAGGGCCCGTGGGCGGGTTCCATGCAGAACATGCACCCGCAGCTCGGGGCGGCGGTCATCGACCACTCGACGTTCTTCCGGGAGCGCTGGCCACGCCTGCTGCGCTCGCTGTATCCGATCGGCGGTGTCGTGTTCGACGGCGACCGTGCCCCGGAGACCGGCGCCGAAGTGCGCGACTATCACACCGACATCAAGGGTGTCGACGAACAGGGCCGCCGCTACCACGCGCTGAACCCGGACGTCTTCTACTGGGCGCACGCCACGTTCTTCGTCGGCACCATCCATGTGGCAGAGCGCTTTTGCGGCGGGTTGACCGACGCGCAGCGGCGGCAGCTCTTCGACGAACATGTCGAGTGGTATCGCATGTACGGCATGAGCATGCGGCCGGTTCCGGCGTCC